>CADAYK010000036.1 GCA_902792105.1 uncultured Ruminococcus sp. | reverse complement strand
GATTACAATAACTTTCCGCAGCGTGACGGAAGGCTGATTCCGCTTGTTCCGTATGATTCGTATCAAAACGGCGACACAAAGGACGTTGATATCCTTATCGGTACAAATTCCGAGGAAATGAATTACTGGATAGGCGAGGTCGGTGGCGTCATTCCGTACGGTTTCAGCATGTCGGTCAGGTTTGAGAACGACATGAAGATAATTTCAAAGCATGAAAAAAAGCGCGTTGACCTGTTTATGTCCACAATCAAAGGAAACAATACGTGGCGGCTGTCGCGTTTTTACGACGAGCTTATGTTCCGTCTGCCGGCTGTGACCCAGGCTGAGCTTCACTCGAAAAACGGCGGAAAGGCATATATGTATTACTGGACTGTTCCTTCAAGCCTGCCAATGCGCAACGCCTGCCACGCGGTTGAGCTTGCCTATGTTTTCGGCAATCTTGAGGAAACGATATATACGGGGGAGGTTGCTGACGAAGCACTTTCGGACACTGTTATGCAGATGTGGGCAAACTTTGCGCGAACCGGCGACCCGTCAACAGACAGCCTTGCTTGGGAACCGTACACAGAGAAAAAGCGGGCTACAATGGTTATAACCCGCAATCCTCATATTCAGTATGATTTGCTCAGCCGCCGCCGCACACTTTTGTCGCCTCTTTTGAGGTATATGCTTAATCCGTCTTACGCTACGCTCGATTATAACGTTCCAATTGTTAAAAAGGCTATTGCCGGGGGAACGGCGGTTGCGGCAGGTATCGCAGGACTTACCATATTTGCGGTTAAGGCATTAACCGGAGGTTCTGATAAAAAGTAGAGGATTATTATAACGGGAATCGGAAGTTCCCAAAATTAAAAGGATCTGTAAACTCTTATTAAACGGAGTTGTACAGATCCTTTTTTGTAAAATTATTATTTATATCTAAGCGCCAGCATAGTTATGTCATCAAACTGCTCGGCGCCCTTGGAGTAATCACCCAGCGTCTGCATCATTGCCGAAATCAGCTCCTTGGGATCACATTCCGAATTCGCGTTAAGCGTTTCGATCATTCTGTCGGAACCAAAGCATTCGTCCTTAATATCGCAGGCGTCCTCAACGCCGTCGGTGTAAATAAACATTGTGCTGCCTTTTTCAAGCTTAAATTCATACTGCTTATATTTCGCCTTTGGCATTCCTCCTACAAACGGTCCGCTTTTTATCTTGAGCTTTTCAAACCTTCCGTCTGCATTTTTGATTACCGGGAAGTTGTGTCCTGCGTTGACCGCCCTGATTTCGCCGGTGGATATGGTAAGAACTCCGTACCAAATGGTTACAAACATATTTTCTTCGTTGCCTTTTTCAAGCTGAACATTCAGCTGACGTATAACCTCTGCCGGTTCCTGAATCGAAGTCCCCAGATGATTCAAAAGCTTGCGCGTCATCATCATAAACAGCGAAGCCGGAACTCCCTTTCCCGAAACATCGCCGATTACAATTCCCAGGTGGTCGTCGTCAATCATAAAGCAGTCGTACAAATCGCCTCCGACCTCTTTGGCAGGATGCATTTCGGCGTGAATTTCAAATTCCTCTCGCAGAGGAAATTCCGCTGGAAGCTGGCTTATCTGAATATTTTTTGCCATATCGAGGTCAGCCTGAGTGCGCGCCATCTTTTGGGATATTTCGGACTGCCGTTGCAGCACCGACCGTCCGTTGTAAGCAAGCACAACGGACAAAAGGATGATAAAAATGTACAGCGGCACCATTTCGATAATAATGTCTGTTGTATGCTGCTGGAGCAATTTTACAATGGCTCCTGCCTGGTCACCCGATAACGTTAAATATTCGATTATAGGCAGCCAGTATGAGGAGAAAATCAGATAAAGCGAGGTAAAAAGCGAAAAATGCATTGAGTAGTAACGCGTGCTCATAATAAGAGGAAAAACAAGGATCAGCTTGTCATCCTGCGTGATCTGAGTGCTGAACGAAACAATTATATCAATAAAGACGATGAACAAAACATACTTTATTGCCTTTGGCTTAAACTTGCTCGCAAAACACACCGCAGTCACGATCACGGATATTATAAGGTAATATATTACCAGCGAAATAAGGTTTGAGCTGTCGAGCAGAGTTCCCGGAAGAACGACCGACAGAAGCCAGTAAACCAGCATAACTCCGGTTGTTATCGCCGTAAGCAAAAGCATCAGCTTATTGATTTTTATCTCATTTTCGCGGAGTGTTTCCTTTAGCGCGCCGGAAGGCCGGATAAAAAGTGTTTTTATTTTTTCTTTCATAATCATCATCCTGTATTATTTTTGATATAATCAGCCATCGCTCTTGCCGCAAAGCGGCAAAACGAGTGGGGAATATAAATTATTATAACATATTAAATAAAAAATTCAATGTTTAGTGTTGCTTATTAAATCAATTTACAACGATTCCTTATAAAGAATTATAAAAACATATCTGTTGTTGAAAAATAATCAGGTTTCACCAAATTTTTGATGTTCCAATATGACACATCCTGTTGATTTTTGTGAAAATATGTTGTATAATACTAATGTAAAGCAAATATTTACTTTTTTTCGATAATCTCCTTTTGTGAAAGCTGAAATTCATTTTACGGTTTTTACACACAATGCGCAGGCTGCTTCTTTATGAAACGGTCTGCGTTTGTGCTTTTTGCGGTCATTCTGTTTATTCGATTAAGGTTTTAAACAAGACAGCCGGAAAATTATTTTGTAATCATAACACAATTTTTAGCATTGTATTTTAGTGAAAATGTATATTTCAAATTCACACCGTTTCAGGTATAATTAAAAAGATATTTAATACTCAGAAAGGCAAACACATTATGATTTATAACAATGTACTTGAAGCGGTGGGGCAAACTCCGCTTATCAGACTTAACCGCATGGTTGAACCCGGCAGCGCGGAGATCCTTGTAAAGTTCGAGGCGCTTAATGTAGGCGGTTCAATCAAAACCAGAACCGCACTGAACATGATCAATCAGGCAGAACGCGAGGGGCTGATCGGCAAGGACAGCATTATTGTTGAGCCCACCAGCGGAAATCAGGGAATAGGGCTTGCGCTTGTGGGAGCTGTTAAGGGCTACCGCACGATTATAATTATGCCCGATTCGGTCAGCGAGGAGCGCAGAAAGCTTATACGCCATTACGGCGCCGAGGTCAAGCTGATTCACGACGCGGGCGACATAGGCGCTTGCATTGACGAATGTCTGCAAACGGCTTTAAAGATGAAGGCGAAGAACGACAAGGTTTTTGTTCCGCAGCAGTTTGCCAATATTAACAATGTTAAGGCGCATAAAAAATACACCGCGCTTGAAATAATGCAGCAGTGCGCAAAGTCGATTGACGGCTTTTGCTCGGGAATAGGAACCGGCGGAACGATTACGGGAATAGGCGAGGTGCTCAAGGCGCAGTACCCGGACATTGAAATTTGGGCTGTAGAGCCCGAAAACGCCGCTATTTTGGCAGGCGGAACAATAGGAACGCATTTGCAGATGGGTATTGGCGACGGAATAATCCCCGATATCCTTAACCGCGAAATTTATGATGAGATTTATGTTGTTACCGATGAAGAGGCTCTTAATACAGCAAAGCGCCTTGCGCGCGAGGAGGGCTTGATGTGCGGGATTTCGGCGGGAACCAACGTTGCGGCGGCTCTTAAGCTCGCCAAAAAGCTCGGTGAGGGAAAAACTGTTGTCACCGTTTTGCCCGACACAGCCGAAAGGTATTTTTCCACTCCGCTTTTTGAGGAGTAAAAATTTTAATTCTTTATATGAACCTTGCAAGGCGGCAGCCTTGCCGCGTCCTTCGCCTTGTCTTTCGAAAAATATCCTCGCAAAATATAAGTCTACTTTCTATCAGGAATCAGTATAAAAACAACGCCGGAGTTTTTCGCTCCGGCGTTTAATATTTCTAAAATAGAATTATACTACTGTTTTGAGATAAGCTGTGACCTCTTCTTCCGTTGCCATAGCCATAACCTTTTCGGCAACGGCGTCGGCTTCCGCCTTTGTCCACTTGGCGATGTTCTTGCGAACCTTGAGCACCGAAGGAGCCGATACACTGAACTCGGTAAGTCCGAACGAAATAAGCAGGGGGATCATCATCGGATTTGCCGCTGCTTCGCCGCACATACCTACCGAAATATTCTTTGCGCGTCCGCACTTGATAATGCGGCGGATCATACGCAGAACGCTGGGCTGCAGGGGAGAATAAAGGTAGCCTACGTCGCCGTTTCCTCTGTCAGCCGCCATGGTGTAGCCGGTAAGGTCGTTTGTGCCGATACTGAAGAAGTCGGCTTCTTCGGCAAGCAGATCCGCTATAACTCCGGAAGCCGCTGTTTCGGTCATAACGCCCACCTGAATGTTTTCGTCAAAGTCAATGCCCGAGGTTCTCAGGTCTGCCTTTGCTTCCTCAACAAGCTCCTTGCCTTGTCTCAGCTCCTCAACCGCCGTGATAAGCGGGAACATAATGCGGATGTCGCCGAAGGCGCTCGCTCTCAGAATAGCCTTGATTTGGCTCTTGAACATATCGCGGTTTTTAAGGCAGTAACGAATTGCGCGGAAGCCCATAAACGGGTTTTCTTCCTTTGCAAGACCGAGGTAGGGGATCTCTTTGTCGCCGCCGATGTCAAGCGTGCGGATTATAACCGGCTTGCCCTTCATGATAAGGCTTGCCTGCTTGTACGCCTCAAACTGCTCGTCTTCGGTGGGCAGAGAGTTTCTGTCCATAAACAGGAACTCGGTGCGGAAAAGTCCAACGCCCTCGCCGTCGGCATCCATAGCCTTTGTGGCGTCCTTGGGAGTACCGATGTTGCAGAACAGCTCGTATTCTTCGCCGTCGGCGTCAAGTGTCTTTTTGCCGCGATAGTTTTCAAGCTCGCGGCGCTCACGCAGGAACGCCTCGCGTTTTGCGCTGTATTCATCTATCTGAGCCTGTTCGGGAGCTGTAACGACCACTCCGTTCGTGCCGTCAACAATAACCTGCTCGCCGCTTGAAAGCTGTGAAACGGCGTTGGGCACGCTGAGCACGGCAGGAATTTCAAGCGCTCTGGCAAGAATAGCGGAGTGAGAGGTCTGGCTTCCTGTTTCGGTAATAATGCCTACGATGTTTTCTTTTTTAATACCGGCTGTCATCGAGGGGGTAAGCTCGTTAACAACGATGACCGTGCCCGCGGGCGCGTCGCTTATTTTTACCTCGCTTATACCGAGCAAAATCGAAAGAAGACCGTCGCGTATATCCTTAACGTCGGTTGCTCTCTGCATTGTAAGGTCGTCGCCCGTCGCGGAGAACATATCAATAAACATTTTGCAAATCTGCTCAACTGCCGATTCCGCGCACTGGTGAGCCTTGATAAGATTTTCTATTTCGCCGCCCATAAACGGGTCGCGGATAATCGCGATGTGGCCGAGCATAATTTCGGCTTCTTTTTCGCCTGCGGACGCTTTAATGGCGTCAGCCTGAGCCATTGTGTTGTCACAGAATGTGTCTACCGCGCTTCTGTAACGTTCAAGCTCGGCGTCAATATCCGTAACTTCCTTTGGGGTGTATTCAAGGCTTTGCTCAACAACGAGCATTACTCTGCCTATTCCGTAGCCCTCGGAAGCTCCAATACCTTTTAGCAAATCAATCACCTCATTGTGTTTTTATGTAAAGAACGGTAGGGTTCGCAGGCTTTGTGTGAATGAACCAAATTTCATTTGAATCCACCTTAAAGACCCGAACCCTACAAATAAAATTATTTACCAAAGTTGTGTAAAAACTTAAGGCACTTTAAAATTATTCGCCGAGACCGCTTTCAATCATCTGAACAGCTTCCGCAAGAGCATCGTTCTCGTCGGGACCGTCGCAAACCAGCTCGATCTCGCTGCCGCATTTAATGCAGGCTGCAATAATGTTGAGAAGGCTTTTTGCGTTGTAGTCGCTGCCGTTGAATTTGATTGTTACGTTTGAAGAATATTTGCCCATAGCTGTGGCGAATACGGAAGCCGGACGCATATGAAAGCCCTGAGCGTTAACGAGTGTTACTTTTTTTGATACCATAAGTCATTTCTCCTTTATGCTTTAATGAATAGTAAATATTTGATTTAGTATCGTTTTATATTATTTCTTATAAGGGCAGCGCGCAGACTGCCCTTATTGTTCTAAATTAGAATTATTCCTTAACGGGTTTTTTGAGGATAGCAAGCATAAGCATTCCTACAACAGAGCCGATAATAAGAGCCAGGAAGTACATTGCGGCGTTTCCGATAGTAGGAAGTACAAAGATACCGCCGTGGGGAGCTCTTAGTGTGCAGTGGAACAATGCCGAAAGCGCGCCTGCAACTGCTGAACCGACTACGCAGCTCGGGATAACCTGAAGCGGATGACCTGCGGCGTAGGGGATAGCGCCCTCTGTTACGAATGACAGACCCATAATGAAGTTTACGGGGCCGTTCTTTTTTTCATCGGAACTCCAGCGGTTGCGGAAGATAGTGGTTGAAAGAGCGATCGCGATCGGAGGAACCATACCGCCGATCATAACTGCAGCCATGATCATATAAGCAGCGTCGGTGCCGCTTGCGAGCAAGCCTGTTGCGGTTACATAAGCAGCCTTGTTGAACGGGCCGCCCATGTCGATAGCCATCATGCCTGCGAGCAGAGCACAAAGAGGAACGATCAAAGCCGGGTTCTTAGACATTGCTGTAACGCCGTTGATAAGTCCCTGGTTGATAAGTCCCATAATCGGGTTAACGGCGCACATCATTACGCCTACAATGCCGAGTCCGACAAGCGGATAAATAAGAACGGGCTTAATACCTTCAAGAGCATGGGGCAGATGGTCGCATGCTTTTTCGAGCATCTTCATCAGCCAGCCTGCAATAAAGCCTGCAAGCAATGCGCCGAGGAAGCCGGAAACAGATGATGAGTCACCGCCGGGAACGGCAAAGGTTGAGCCTGTGGCAGCCAGCGAACCGCCTACAAAGCCTACCAGCAAGCCGGGACGGTCGGCAATGGACATTGCTATAAATCCTGACAGGATCGGGAGCATAAAGCCAAAGGCTACGCCGCCGATTGTCTTGAACCATGCGGCAACGGGAGTTGCCGAACCGAAGTTTCCGTCCTGAGGAGCGCCTGAAGCGGCGTCGATCAGGAACGCGATAGCGATAAAGATACCGCCTGCTACAACGAACGGAAGCATATGTGATACGCCGTTCATAAGGTGTTTGTACAGCTTTCTTCCGAAGCTTTCGTCGCCGCCGGACGAACCTGCGTCGCTTGCCTTTCTGTCGGAATGGAATACTCCGACCTCGCCGTTTACGATTTTGTTGATAAGCTCTTCGGGCTTGTGGATACCGTCGGCAACCTTTGTTGAAAGAACCGGTTTGCCGTCAAAGCGTGCTGTTTCAACGTTCTTGTCGGCGGCAATGATAATACCGTCGCAGTTTGCTATCTCTTCGGCGGTCAAAACATTTTTGGCGCCGCCGGAGCCGTTTGTTTCTACTTTAATGGTAATACCCATTTGCTCGCCTGCCTTGGCAAGAGCCTCAGCCGCCATATAGGTGTGAGCGATACCGGTGGGACAAGCCGTAACGGCAAGAACTCTGTAACCGCTCTTTGCCGTGTCAGCCGCCTTGGGTTCATCGGGGAACTTTTCGGTTTCCTTGTCGTCGATGATCTTAAGAAATTCATCGGGTGTTTTAGCGGCTTTGAGCTTTGCTGTAAAGCTTTCATCCATGAGCATCTGCATTAATCGTGCCAAAACCTCAAGGTGAACGTCGCCGTCTGTTGTTGCCGCGATCATGAAAATAAGCTTACAGGGCTGTCCGTCGGGAGCCTCGTAATCTACGCCGTCCGGGACGGTGATTGCGGTAAGAGCCGGAGCTTTAACTGCTTCGCTCTTTGCGTGCGGAATAGCTACCTCCATGCCGATAGCGGTCGTACCCATCTTTTCACGAGCCAGGATACCTTCCTTATAGGCAGCTACGTCCTTCAGGTTGCCGCACTTTTGATGAAGCGCAACAAGCTTTTCGATTGCGTCTTGTTTTCCGCTCAGCGAAACACCAAGAGAAATTCCTTGCTTTTTTAGCAAATCGGTAATACGCATAAATTGTCCTCCTTTTTATTATTTAATTACTGTTTCGTTTTATAAAAACAATAAAAGGTTACTTATTTATCGAACTTTTCAAGCAGTTCGTTTATTTTTTCTTTGGTTGCCAAACCGCTCATAAAGGCGGTCGCGTTGCCGCAAACGCTGCCGAGCTTCAGCGCGTAAGCGTAGTCGCCGGTTTTTATATAGCCTGCCACAAAGCCGGCTACCATTGAGTCGCCCGAGCCGACGGTGTTGATGACCTTTTCCTTGAGCACGCCGGCCTTGTGCTTATTGCCGTTTTCGTCGATCAGCATAGCGCCTTCGCCGCCGAGAGAAATAAGCACGTTGCGCGCGCCTAACTTTTGCAGCTCCTTGGCGTAATGCTCGATGTCGTCCTCGGTTTTGACCTCAACGCCAAAAATCTCGGAAAGCTCCTGGCGGTTGGGCTTAATAAGGAAGGGCCTGTATTTAAGCGAATTTACAAGCAGCTTCTTTGTGGCGTCAACAACAATTCTTACATCCTTATGCTTGATCCTTTCAAGCATAATCTCATAAATATTGTCGGGCATGGTGTTGGGAATGCTGCCGGCAATAACAAGCGTGTCGCCGTTTGAAATACGGTCGATCTTTTGAAGCAGCCTTTCAAGCTCCTGCTCGCTGATGTGCGGTCCCTGACAGTTGATTTCCGTTTCGTCGCCTGCCTTGATTTTAATGTTGATTCGGGAAATTCCGTGCTTAAGCTTTATGAAATCGGTAATAATTCTGTCGTTGCGAATACCTTTTTCAATAGCGTCACCGGTAAAACCGGCAACAAAGCCGTATGCGGTGCTGTCCAAATCAAGCTCCGCAAGCACACAGGAAACATTGATTCCCTTGCCGCCGTAATAATATTCCTCGCTTGTTGTGCGGTTTGTGATTCCGCTTACAAAGCTGTCGAGCCTGACAATGTAGTCAATCGACGGATTCAGCGTTACCGTGTAAATCACTTTTTGACCTCCTTAATTATTGTTTCTTTTGCAAATTTATTGTCGGGCATTGTGTCCGTAATAATGCAGCATTTTGTCAAAGGAGAAAAGGTTACGGGGAACACACGCCTGAATTTTGTGTGGTCGGCAACGATAAAAGCCATATAGCTTTGATTGATCGCCTGTTCCTTTATCATCGCCTCTTCAATGTCGGGTGTGGTGTAGCCTGCCTCCAGGTCGATGCCGTTGGTGCCCATAAAAGCCTTTGAAAAATTAAGGTTTTTCAGATTGTAAATTCCTTCCGCACCGACAACAGCTTCGGTTACGGGTTTGACCTTGCCGCCTATAATGTAGGCGTTAAGTCCCCTTTGAATAAGCTTGCGCGCGTGGGCTATACCGTTTGTAACATAGGTTGCCTTGTCGTTGGTAATAAAGTCGATAAGCCGCGAGGTGGTTGTTCCCGCGTCTATGAACACAAAATCGGTATTATTGATCAGTGTCGCGCAATACTTGGCTATTTCGGTTTTTTCTTCACTCATCAAACGTTCTCGGGTAACAACGTTGTCTTCGACAATACCCTCGGTTTGAGTTATGGCGGTGGCGCCGCCGAAAACCTTGTTTATTTTGCCGAGCTCGTGCAGTGCATTAAGGTCACGTCTTATTGTAGATTCCGACGTATCAAGCAATTGTGAAAGCTCTGCAACGGTTACAGCATTTCTTTCGTTTATTATGCTTAAAATTGACTGATATCTCTCTTGCGTGAGCAATTCCGGTCACCTCTTGATTATATTATAACACTAATTCGAGCAAAGTCAAGCATAAATCGCCAAAAGTTATCAAAAACTTTTTAACTCTTTTAAAAAATATAGTAAAAATTGAATAAAGCAAATTCATTGTTGGTTCTGCATAAACCGGCAACTGTTATTTTGTTATAAATGACAATGCAAATGACAATTTGAACTGATTGTTGCTTTGCGTTTTGGCATATATAATAATTCTTGACCGAATTCTTTAATATCTGCGCGGTAACTTATGCTTATAGAATCAAACATAAAACGGAAAATGCTTTGTTTTTTGCCGGAAGCGGCGAAATCGAATTACAATTCGGCGAATTTGCTTGATTTACGGCAGCAAATATGTTAATATAAAATGTATACTTATATAAAAAGAACTTTGATACAGAGGAGATTATGAGAATGCGTGTTTTAAGAAAAACTGCCGCAGCCGCGGTTGCCTTGGTAATGATGCTTTCAGCGCTTTCGGCTGCGCTGCCCGCGGCGTCTGCCGTCACAAAAAAGCTTACTCTCAGCGCGACCTCGCTTTCGCTGACGGTAGGCGATACCGTAGACCTTAATCAGTATTACTCGGATAATTCGGCTTCCAATAACGTTGTATATTCCACGAGCAACGCCTCGGTTGCCGATGTCAGGGCGTCTAACGGCTTTGTTACCGCCAACAAAAGCGGTACCGCGACCATAACCGCTACCGACAAGGTTTCGGGACACAAGGCGAGCTGCAAGGTCAGCGTAAGCAGTTATTACGTACCTACTACGACCTCCAATGTTACAGACCGCTGGCATAAGGGTGTAAAGGGCTATACCGATGTGCTCGGCATTAAATATGACAACCTTTTAAGCTGGCTGAAAAACCACGACAACAAAAGCAGTCATCCCGACTATTATATCGGCACGCCCTTTGTAATGGACGACCACCGTATGCCCAACGGCGACCAAAGCAGCCGTTACGCTACCGGAAACTACGGTTTGCCGACTTATACACCCCAGCTTAACTGCACGGGCTTTGTTTGGCACGTTTTGCAGAGTGTAAGCACCAAAAAATCGCTTATCCCTGCCGAAACAGGCTGGGTAAGCCTTTACCGCGACTACAACATCAGCCGTTACTACTTTACCTCGAAGTCATCAATGCTTAAATCGGGGCTGCTTGAAAAAGGCGATATCATTTGGCAGTTCTGTACCGACGGAGAGTATTACGGCAGCGGTTACAATCATATCGGAATTTACTACGGCGACGGAAAAACAAACGTTTTCTGGCATTCCGCAGGCAAGGCAAACGCCATTACCGAGGTTCGCGGCTGCGGCAGACCTGTTACCTTCTGCGTTGTAGTCAAGGCAAAGCCTTACAATCAGATCAAGCTTAACCGCAACACCCTTTCGCTCGGCGAAAAGGAAAGCTACGGTCTTGTAAGCAACGATACCAAGAATGTTACCTGGAAAAGCAGCAACACCAAGGTTGCCACGGTTGATAAAAACGGCAAGGTAACAGGCGTTGCCCCGGGTACGGCTACGGTTACCGTAAGCGGCGACAAGCGCCTCAGCGCAAGCTGTACCGTTACCGTTAAAAAGGCTCCGTCAAGCGTAAAGCTGAACTTCTCAAGCCGTACCGTGGGAATAGGAGAACGCTACACCGCAACCGAAACCACCGATTCGGGCTCATACGCCAACGCGGCTAATCTTAAGTGGACAAGCTCAAATTCAGGCGTGGCTTCCGTTACAAAGGTCCAGAAAACCAACCAAGCGGTTATCGAGGCAAAAAAAGTCGGCACTGCGGTTATTACCATAAAAACCTATAACGGAAAAACCGCCTCGGCAACCGTTACGGTAAAAAAAGCGCCCACCAAGGTCAATTTGAACGCGACGAACGTAACTCTCGGAATAGGCGAGGAGTTTGACTTTGATTCCTCTGTTCCCGAAGGACAGGCGGCAAGCGTTATAGATTACAGCTCGAGCAATACCAAAATCGTAACCTCCAAAAACTCAGGCGGCGTATCAAAGGGTATCGCCAAGGGCACAGCTTATGTTACGGCAACGGCATATAACGGCGTAAGCGCAAAGGCAAAGGTAACCGTAAAGGACGCGCCCTCAAAGGTCACCTTGAGCGTTTCGTCGGCAACTCTCGGCGTGGGAGAAAAACTGACGGTAAGCGAAAAAACTCCGGACGGAACCTACGCGAACGCCGTGAATCTTTCATGGACAAGCTCAAATCCAAGCGTTGCCAAGGTGAAAAAAGGCAGCGGCAACAAGGCTGAGATCTCTGCCGTAGGAACAGGCACCGCCAAGATCACAGTAAAGCTTTACAACGGAAAAACCGCAAGCGCTGATATAACCGTAAAGAAGGCTCCGACAAGCATGAAGCTGTCCTCCGCAAATCTTGAAATGGGCGCGGGCGAGGTTTATACTATATCCGAATCCACAAACAGCGGTTCCTACGCAAGTGCTCCCACCATTAAATGGACAAGCAGCAATTCAAATGTTGTAAGCGTTAAAAAGGGAACGGGCAACAAGGCAGAGCTCACCGCAAACGCAGAAGGAACGGCGGTTATCACAGCCTCAACCTATAACGGCGTAGTTGCCAAGGCGACGGTTACCGTTAGGAAAGCTCCCGGAGCAGTTAATCTGAACAGCACAGCGGTCGAGCTTGAAAACGGTCAAACATTTGTATTGGTTCCCGATCTCGGTGACAACTGCGCAAGCGCTTCAATAACCTATACCTCGGGCAACACAAGATCCGCGACGGTTGACGCAAAGGGAAAAATAACCGCAGTTGCCCCGGGCAGAGCGGTAATCACCGTTAAAACCTACAACGGCAAAACCGCGACCTGTGTTGTTACGGTAAAAGAGCCGTCAGACGGCAAGACGGCAGAGGGAGTCGGTGAAGCTGTTTCCGCGTTTTATCCGGAGGTCAGCGCCGCCACAGAACCCGTTACTCAGCCGCAAACACAGGCTGATACTCAGTATGAAGCTCAGGCCGAATAACCCGGTTTGAACATATACATTTTAGGAAGGAATGATAAAAATGAAAAGATTATTTGCTGCCGCGGCGGCAGGACTTATCGCGGTCACTTCCGCAGTACCTGCTTTTGCCGCAGAAAAACAGCTCACGGAAGTTAACTTAAGCGTTGAAAGCCCCGTTGCAGGTAATAAGGGTAGTGAAAAACCCGTTGTGACAACTTCTGCCGAAGGCGTTACCGTGGTTTCCTCACAATGGGTTCAGGCGAATGATATGCTTAAGCCCTTTAAAGGCACTTTTGCCGAAGGAGAGGAATACGGAATAATCGTTAACCTCAAAATTAAGGACGGTTACACCATAGAGGATCCTGATTTTAAAATCACAATTAATAATGAAACCGTTTCCGCTAATATCAGTGCTGACGAAATATCGGTAATGCACTCTTTGCGCGCCGGTAAAAAAAATAATGACAGCCCGGGCAAGACCTCAACGGGCGATTCCACAAGCGACTCATCGTCCGATTCAACAAACGATTCGGGGAAAAACTACGATAATTCCAACAACGCCAACGGTTCAATACCGACAAACGAGGGCAACGCTACTTTTATTATTTTCGGTGTGGTCATCGGAATCGTTGCGGTCGCGGGCGTAGCTTACTTTATTTATACAAGGAAAAAGAAGTAAGGTGATGTTATGAAAAAATGTGTGATCATTATTGTAATAATAGCACTGCTTGCGGCAGCGGCTGTCGGAGTTGTCGGTTTTATTCTGTTTAAGAATTATAACACGCAGAAAACCAGGGAAAAATACGATTCCGTGGCAAGCTCCTACACAAATACCGAGGCTCCCGAGGCAACGGAAAGCACCGAAGCCGCCGCCACCGAATCAGGCGGCAAAAATCAGGAAACCACCGCGCCCGCAAAAAAGGCGCAGAAAAACCCCGTCAGCTTTACCGAGCTTAAAAAGCGCAACCCCGACATTTACGCGTGGATCAAGGTGCCCGAAACCAACGTCGATTACCCCGTGCTTCAAAGCCCGAACAACGATAACTTTTACATCGACCATGATCTCGACCGCAACTACGCCTTTGCAGGCTCCATCTATTCCCAGATGTGCAACAAGCTCGATTTTCAGGACAGGGTGACCCTGCTTTACGGTCACAATATGCTCGACGGCTCAATGTTCGCCACCCTGCACCGCTACTCGGACAGCGGCTTCTTTGACAAAAACAAAACCTTTACGGTCTACACCCCGAGCAAAAAGCTTGAATACACCGTAGTATCCGCGCTCGAGTTCGACGACAGGCATATTATGAACTCGTATAAGTTCGACGACGACAAGGCTTATGAAAGATTTATAGATGAAATTATGAAGCCGCACTCGGTAAATTATAACGTAAGAAGCGGCGAAAACGTCACCGTAAACGACAAGCTGCTTGTGCTCAGCACCTGCCTTGACTACGGCGACGGGCGATATCTTGTGGTCGGCAAGCTGACAAAACAGACGGAACTACAGTAACAAAGTTTGTTTTTGTACGTATTAAACAATCATTCATGCCTTTTGAAGTAATATTTTATGACAGTATACAAAAACATTTTCTTTACAAAATTAATGAATTGTGTTATAATACCATTGTGGTTAAAAAGCAAAACCAAATCTAATATGGAGGAATAGTCATGAAAAAGGTAATTTCGATCCTTGCAGCAGTATTAATCATTTCACTTTCAGTGATGCCCGCATTCGCGGAGTCTGTTGAGAGTCCGTCTCCTACAAAGGGTAATTACAATGTTACGATTGTTGAAGTACCTGATGAAGGCGGTAGCGCGTCTTTTACATATGATACACCTATCAGAGACGACGGTTACCAGACAATCACTCTCAGCGCGGTTCCCGAAGATGATTATGAGTTTGCCGGCTGGACCATTTCAGGCGAAGGCGTCAACGGCGGTACTGCAAGCATCAAGCCCGCTTTACTCGCAGTAGTCGGCGGCGCGAACCCCAGCGATTCCGACCTTAAGAGCGCAGAGCTTACAATCGATATCAACCACGATATCGTTGCAACTGCAAAGTTCCAGAAGAAGGACGGCTCTACTCCCTCTAAGGACGACAGCAAAAAGACAATCGACGACGGTTCAAAGTCTCCCCAGACAGGCGCGAACGATGTTGTAACATTTGCAATTCTTTCAGTTATTGCCCTTGCTCTTGTTTCAACAGTTGTTGTTGTTAAGAAAACTTCAAAGAAGTAATTATCTGAACTCATAAAAAGGGCGGGTTTTCCGCCCTTTTTTATGCTGTTATAGGCAAAAAACAAAAAATGCACACTGTTTGGTGCGCACACTTTTTATCTGTGCCGTTTTTGGGCACAATGTCGTAAATCAGGATTTTTTATTGATTGTTATTTTAGGGAGTATCAATGGCAGAATCAAATAACGAAAAGGATCTGAATGGTGAGGTCGTAACCTCGGTCGTCAAGGATTCAAAGCACGAGTTCGTTCAGGAGGCTTCGCCGGAGCAGCTAAAAATAATCACGTCCACGGGACACAGGCACCGTCACCATTCTTCGGATAAAAAATCAAAAAGACGTAAAAAGCATAAGCGCAAAAAGCTGATAAAGCGGATTTTGATAACCGTGGGAATCATTCTTTTGTGCTTGGTTATCTCATGCGCGGCGAGCATAGTGCTGCTTTATAATTCGGGCAAAAACGAAATGAAGTCCGATTCGGTAAAGCTCGAAGCTCCCGATAAGGTCGAAACCGTTGACGACGGTAAATACGTATACTATAAAAACCAAAAGTATAAGTATAACCCCGACATTATCAACATGCTGTTTATGGGTATCGACGAAAACAACGGCAAGGAAACCGACGGCATCGGCGCCAACGGACAGGCTGATATGATAGCCCTTGCCGCGATCAACAGCGAAGACTCAACGGTCACTATCATCAACATACCGCGTGATATCATGACCGACGTAAAGGTCTACTCGCCCTCGGGCGGATATTCGGGCACCGAACAGCTGCAAATCGCGCTTTCCTTTGCCTACGGCGACGGCGGCGACACAAGCTGTATCAACACAATGTCGGCTGTTCGTTCTCTCTTCTATAACATACCGATCAGTTCGTATTTTGCTCTTAAGATGGAGGGAGTTCCCGAGCTCAACGACAGTATCGGCGGAGTGGATGTTACTTCTCCGGAAACCATCGGAATCTTTGAAAAAGGTGAGAAATATCATCTTGACGGTTCGGACGCGCTCATGTTTGTTCGCACCCGCGATATGACCACCGCAAATGCCAACCTCAAGCGAAACACCCGTCAAAAGGTTTATTTAAACTCGTTTATCAAAAAGTTTGTTAACAAGACCAAGGGAGACATCGGTGTGCCGGTTAGTGTTTTTAACGCTACAAAGCCCTATTCGTTTACAAATCTTAACGCAAACAAGATAACCTACCTTGCAACCGAGTTCATAGTCAACAAGGATATGAAAATCAAAATGAAGAGTGTGCCGGTTACGGTTGAGCAAAACGGCAAAAACGCCGAAAACTATGTTAAGGAAGAGGAATTTTACGAAATGTTCCTCGATACATTCTATGACAAGGTTGATAAATAATTGAATAAGTACAGTCCGGGCAATATTTGTTCGGGCTGTCTTTTCGATATCTATTGAAAAATATATTATTTTGTGATAAAATTAATAAAAAACCGAAAGGAATGATTCCTGTGAGAAGTGACGCAATAAGAACAGGCGCACAGTGCGCTCCGCAGCGTTCTCTGCTGCACGCTCTGGGCATGACCGATGAAGAGATCAAAAAGCCGATGATAGGCATTGTAAGCTCTTATAATGAGATTGTCCCGGGACATATGAATATAGATAAAATTGTTGAGGGTGTAAAAAAAGGAGTTGCCCTTGCAGGCGGTAATCCTATTGTTTTTCCTGCTATCGCTGTTTGTGACGGTATAGCAATGGGACATCAGGGAATGAAATACTCGCTTGTAACCCGTGATTTGATCGCGGATTCAACCGAAGCCATGGCGATCGCTCACGCTTTTGACGCGCTCGTAATGGTTCCCAACTGCGACAAAAACGTTCCCGGCTTGCTTATGGCAGCCGCAAGGCTCAATATTCCCTGTATCTTTGTCAGCGGCGGTCCTATGCTCGCGGGCAGGGTAAAGGGCGCAAAAACCAGCCTTTCAAGTATGTTTGAGGCTGTGGGCTCTTACAATTCGGGCAAAATCACAGCCGAAGAGCTTAACGAATACGAGAACAAGGCATGTCCGAGCTGCGGCTCATGCTCCGGCATGTACACCGCAAATTCCATGAACTGCCTTACCGAGGTTCTGGGTATGGCGCTTCGCGGCAACGGTACGGTTCCCGCGGTTTATTCCGAGAGGATCCAGCTTGCCAAGCGCGCAGGCATGAAGATCATGGAGCTGCTTGAAAAGGACATTAAGCCCCGTGATATTATGACCGAGGCGGCGTTCAGAAACGCACTTACTATGGATATGGCGCTTGGCTGTTCCACAAACTCAATGCTTCATCTCCCGGCTATTGCCCACGAGTGCGGAATTGAGCTTAACCTTGATATCGCTAACGAGATCAGCTCGCACACTCCCAATCTTTGCCACCTCGCGCCGGCAGGCAGAACTTATATTGAGGATTTAAACGAGGCAGGCGGAATTTACGCTGTTATGAACGAGATCAACAAGCTCGGACTTCTTACAACCGACATCATCACCTGCACAGGCAAAACTATTGCGGAAAATATTGAGGGCGTTGTCAATAAGGATCCCGAGGTTATCCGTCCGGTTGACAATCCCTACAGCTCAACAGGCGGTATCGCGGTTCTCCGCGGAAACCTTGCTCCCGACAGCTGCGTTGTTAAACGCTCCGCGGTTGCTCCCGAAATGCTTAAGCACAGCGGTCCCGCAAAGGTGTTTGAGTGTGAGGAGGACGCTATGGCTGCGATCAACGGCGGCAAAATCGAGGCGGGCGACGTTGTAGTTATCCGCTACGAAGGTCCCAAGGGCGGCCCCGGAATGCGCGAAATGCTCAATCCGACCTCCGCTATCATGGGAATGGGACTCGGCAGCACGGTAGCGCTTATTACCGACGGACGTTTTTCGGGCGCTACCAGAGGCGCTTCGATCGGCCATGTTTCTCCCGAAGCCGCGGTCGGCGGACCGATCGCCCTTATTCAGGACGGCGATATCATAGAGATCGATATCAACGCCAACACTATCAACGTTAAGCTTTCCGATGAGGAGCTTGCCGAGCGCAAGGCAAAATGGCAGCCGCGCGAGCCCAAGATCACTACCGGTTATCTTGCACGCTACGCAAAGCTTGTAAGCTCAGGCGCACAGGGCGCGGTGCTCTCTTAAAAGAATAAAATCAGGGTTCGGTTTGTTTTGCCGAACCCTTTTTATGTTAAGAATACCCTTATTTACAACTTGTAACACAATTGTAAATAAAAGTAACTTGTTTTTTATCTATATATTGTGGTATAATTTTTTTAGAGAATTATTTAATAGAATTATTCTACAATTAATGTGTGGGGTGTTAAAATGAAATGTCCTTATTGCAGTTATGAGGAAAGCAAGGTTATTGACTCGCGCTCGGCTGACGACGGCGAAAGGATCCGCCGACGCAGAGAATGCCTGCATTGCGGAAAACGCTTTACTACTCACGAGGTTATCGAAACAGTGCCGATAATTGTTGTTAAGCGTGACAAAAGCCGCGAGGTATTTGACCGCAACAAGCTTACAGCCGGAATTTTACGTGCCTGCGAAAAACGTCCCGTTTCAATCAAACAGATCGAGGAAATGGTAAGCTCGATCGAAGCTAAAATCCAGAGCAGTCTTGACCGCGAGATAACCACCATGCAAATCGGTGAGCTTGCTATGGATGAGTTAAAACGTGTGGACGAGGTGTCCTATGTCCGCTTCGCTTCGGTTTACCGCCAGTTTAAAGACATTAATACCTTTATGGAGGAGCTTAACAAGCTTCTTACCGAAAAGCAATAATTTCGTATGTGATTGTGTGTTTATTTCACATAACCTGAACGGACTGCCCCTGCTGTGGACAGTCCGCTCTTTTTTTATCCGTATATTTTT
>CADAYK010000035.1 GCA_902792105.1 uncultured Ruminococcus sp. | reverse complement strand
TGGGCTCCTCAGTTGTGGGCTCCTCAGTTGTGGGCTCCTCAGTTGTGGGCTCCTCAGTTGTGGGCTCCTCAGTTGTGGGCTCCTCAGTTGTGGGAGCTACTGTTGTGGGCTCCTCGCCGGGATAAGTAACAGTGATTGTCATCTTAGCGCCCTGCTTTGAAGCATAGTCAAAGTTTGTGAGGTCGATCTGTACTGTTACAGTAGCGCCGTCCTCTTCAACTTCGAATACTGCGTTGTCGCCGTCCCAGCCTGCGTCAAACGGTACACCGTTTTCGGGAGCAAAGCCGGAATCCTTCGGAACACCCCAGTTAGCTGCCCAGCTGCCGTTAGCTGCGCACTTAACTGAATAGCTGAATGAAGAGTCTACGTCTTCGAATTTAATCTCGTAAACCTTTTCAGATACTTCGTTCATCATGTTGATGTCGTCAGCGGGATCCCAAGCAGAACCGTTGAGCCAGTTGCCGTCGCCGTTACCTACAGCGCGCATAGCTTCAACTTCGAGGTCTGTGATAGGCTTAACGCTGTCACCTGATACGGTGATTTCCTTAGTTTCGGGATCAAATGTGATTGTTACATCGCAGGGAGCTTCAACGTTGAATACAACATTGTTGCCGTTCTTGTCGCCGTAAGCAACATCCCAGCTGTGATCCTCAACAACCTTGAACATTACACCGTCCTGTGCGTCCATAGGTGTTGTGAATGTGTATTTGCCGTCGTCGCCCTTGGTCATCTCGGTTGAAACGTTTGTAGCGTCCCAGTTGCCGAGAGCGTCTACTGAACCGGCTACGCTGTAGATGTGATCAGCAGGAGCGGGCTCTGTTACGGGCTCTGTGGGCTCTTCTGTGGGCTCTTCTTCCTCACCGGCTGTTGAGTAGTCGTTAAGACCCATCTTCTCGAGGTAATCTTCGGGAACCTGGAGAGTTGACTTCTTAAGGATCAGCTCTGAATCATTCTCGGGAAGCTTGTCCTCGGGGCAAACTCTGAGGTTCTTGAGGTTGAGGTCAACGGTTGTGTCGCCGGAAGCGCCTTCGTTAACATCAAGAACAACCTTAAAGAAGGTTACGGGTGTGCCGTCGGTGTTGTAAGCCTTGAGTTTGTTGTTAACTTCTGAGAAGTTACCTGTGATGATGCCCTCTTCACCAAATACGGGGAATGTGGGCGGTGTGCATACGAAGAGATTACCTGCAACGGGGCAGAGTTCTTCGTCTTTATTACTTGAAGCATATGTGAATATTGCGGGATCATATGTGCATGTAACATCGCTGTTAACAAACGCATAACCGGGCATATTCATTTCATATACAACAGTAATCTGCTTTGTAGAAGCGTCATATGATTTAGTTGTTTCTCCGAAGAGATTTGAAGTTACCTTAACGTTGAGCTTGTCGCCAACAGGTGCTGCTGTTGTAACATCTTCGGGAGCAGCTGTTGTTTCTTCAACGGTTGTTTCCTCAACAGTTGTTTCCTCAACAGTTGTTTCCTCAACAGTTGTTTCCTCGATTGTTGTCGGCTCAACGGTTGTGGGAGCTTCTGTAGTTTCTTCTACAGTAGTTTCCTCAACAGTTGTGGGCTGTTCGGGCTCAGTATAAGTGTCCTTCTTCTCAGCGCCGGAGTAAACATCAGTACCGGTTGAGTAGTCGAAGGTTACTTCATCATTAACTGTTGAGTTAGTGATAAGCTGTTCTTCGTCTTCGTCCTGAGTCTGTGTTTTTCCGGGTTGGAGCTTTGAAACTGCCATTTCCTCAACGTCGAGATTAACTGTAGCGTTACCTGTACCGTTAGCTGTAAATGTTACAGATACGAAAGGTACATAGTCGCCCTTCTTTGAAAGCTTGTAAAGACCAAGCTTTGTGCAGTTACCTCTGATTGTAGGAGTAGCGTCACTTGTTTCAAAGTTAATTACAGCGTCGGGAGCCTTGGGCATTACAGTGCTGATGATTTCTTCATCTTCGTTCTCTGCAAGGTTGTCGGCCTGGTTAGCTGTAAGTAAACCTGTCTGATCCTCGTCATAAGTTAACGCCCACTGAGAATTAAGCATGTCTTTTGCGCTGTTAATAAAGTAAGTTATTGTTACTTTATTATTGTTCGCAGCAAGCTCATCCTGAGTGAAGGTGTAAGTTGTTTCGGGGAACAGGTTAGAAGTAGCTTTTACTGTAAGAACATCGTCGCCTACAGGAGCAACTTCCGTGTCCGCATTAGCGCTCACTGAATTGTCTGCTGCCGCAGCGCTTGCCGGAATAACCGCCATGCTGAAAGCAGAAACAACAAGCATCAGTGAAAGCATAATGCTTAGTGCTTTTTTGAACATTTCTTCTTTTCCTCCTTATTTGATAATGCTTCTATAAGCAATACTATTATAATACAAGTGCTCCCCAAAAGTCAATAAAAAATAATAAATGGAAACGTTTTTTTTACATAAACACAAGATTTTGTTTAATTTGACAAATTGAGAAACGTGACTTGTAGTATATGCCGACAAAATGTACTATTTATAGCCGTTAATATTGTGAGATTGCCAGTTCCAGGAGTCAAAACACATGTCCTCAAGGTTTTTTTCCGCCTTCCAGTTTAGTAATTTTGCTGCTTTGGAAGGATCCGCATAGCATTCGGCTATGTCTCCGGGACGTCTGGGCTTTATTACATAGGGGATTGTTATATCGTTTACCTTTTCAAATGCCTTTACGATATCGAGCACGCTGTAGCCTGTGCCTGTGCCGAGGTTAACGATCTCGACGCCCTTGTGTTCTCCGGAATAATCAATTGCGCAAACGTGACCTTTGGCAAGGTCAACAACGTGGATGTAATCGCGCACGCCCGTTCCGTCGGGGGTATCGTAATCGTCGCCGAAAACTCCGAGCTGAGGAAGTCTGCCTGCGGCAACCTGAGTGATGAACGGCATGAGGTTGTTTGGGATACCGTTGGGATCCTCGCCGATGCGTCCGCTTTCGTGGGCGCCGATCGGGTTGAAGTAACGCAGGATAACAATTGACATTTCGGGATTGGCAGCCGCGGTGTCGGTTAAAATCTGCTCCATCATAAGCTTTGTCCAGCCGTAGGGGTTTGTCGGATGACCTGTGGGCATTGTTTCAACAAGCGGAACTGTTTCGGGTGTGCCGTAAACGGTTGCCGAGGAGCTGAAAATAAAGTTGTTAACGCCGTACTTCTGCATTGTTTCGAGCAGCGTCAGAGTTGAGTCGATGTTGTTGCGGTAATACATGAGCGGCTTTTCGCAGCTTTCGCCCACCGCCTTGAGTCCGGCAAAGTGGATCACGGCGTCGATCTTGTTTTCGGCGAAGATTTCTTCAACCGCCTTGCTGTCGCAAACATCGGCTTCATAAAGCGGGATTTTTGCTCCGGTTATTTCCTCAACTCTTTTTACCGCTTCGGGACAGGAGTTTGAAAAATTGTCGGCAATGACAACGCTGTGTCCTGCCTCGATAAGCTCAACGCAGGTGTGGCTTCCGATGTAGCCGGCGCCGCCCGCAAGTAATACGTTCATAGTGCTTCCTTTCCGGCGCTTAAACGCGCACGATAATTTACATTATATATAGTATACGGATTTTTGTGTTTCTAAGGCAATACCGCATAATTCGTGTGTGCGGATTGTGCAGTCAGATTTTTCAATATGCAAGCAAGGCGTGCACCGTGAATTGTGCGGTGTTGCCCTAAGTGTTTTATATTATACCTTTTCGGGCTCGGGGTAACTGACGCCGAAGGTTTCCACGGTCATCTTTTTGATCACCCGGGGATCAAGCGGCTTGTCGGAAAAATCGGTATCACATTCGGCTATCGCGTTTACAACGTCCATACCTTCCGTGATTTTTCCGAAGGCGGCATACTGACCGTCAAGGTGGGGCGAGGTTTTGTGCATGATAAAGAACTGTGAACCGGCGGAGTCGGGCATCATTGAACGCGCCATGCTGAGAACTCCCTCGGTGTGTTTGAGGTCGTTTTTAAAGCCGTTCCTGCTGAATTCGCCCCTGATATGATAGCCGGGACCGCCCATTCCCGTGCCGTCGGGGCAGCCGCCCTGGATCATGAAGCCGTAGATAACCCTGTGAAAGGTCAGGCCGTCGTAAAAGCCGCTGCCGGCAAGGCTTATGAAGTTGTTAACGGTGTTCGGCGCGATTTCGGGATAAAGCTCCGCTTTCATTACGCTGCCGTCGTTCATTTCGATTGTAACAATTGGATTAGACATTACTTTACCTTCCGATCAATAATATGTGCGATAGGTTACCGTACCGGGATGGTTTGCGGCATAAACAACAGAGATAATGATACCTACAATTGTAAGAACGATACCGATAATGCTTAAAACGATACCTGCAATTGCCATTCCGTTGTTTTCTTTTTTCTTTTTAAGGGAGAGAATACCGAAAATCAAGCCGGGAACCGAAGCAAACAGACCACAGCAAACCAAGGATACAATACCGAGCACAAGAGATGCGATGCCATAGTTTTTAGCTGTTTTTTCTTCGGGATCGATCTGAGTCTGGTTATTGTACACATTATACTGTACAGGCTGCTGGTTATAGGGCTGCTGGTTATAGGGCTGCTGGGTGTAGCCCTGCTGAGTCTGTGCCTGATAAGGCTGCTGGGTGTAGCCCTGCTGAGACTGTGCCTGATAGGGCTGCTGAGCATAACCCTGCTGCTGATTGGGCTGCTGAGCATAACCCTGCTGCTGGTTGGGCTGCTGAGCATAGCTCTGCTGCTGATTAAAGGGATTGTTCGCATTGTTATTGTGGTAGGGATCGTTTTGCTGAACGCGGTTAGGGTAATCGTTTGCCGACATAGTTTTTTCGTCAGCAAACGGATTTTGGTCTAACATATCCTGCTGACCGTTGTTGGGGTAGTTTTTGTTTTCATCCATTGTGAAATTCCTCCTTATTTTTCAATACTCAAAGTGGCGTAGGCGTTCAGATCTGAATTTGCCGTGTTGCCGCTTAAATATTCATAATAACCCTGTGCTCCGACCATTGCAGCGTTGTCGCCGCACAGGCTTTTTTCGGGCATATAAAAACTATAGCCGTGTTTTTTACATTCGCTTTCAAGCGTTCTGCGCAAAAGCGAGTTTGCGGAAACGCCGCCGGCGATCACAAGCTGATTTACGTTTAGATCACGGGCTGCTTTCAGGAAATTCGCCGTCAGGCAATCCACGACCGCATAGCGGAAGGACGCGCAGACGTCAGCCTTGTTCAGCTCTTCCCCTTTTTGGGAAGCGTTGTGAATTAAATTAATCACCGCGGTTTTCAGCCCTGAAAAGCTGAAATCATAGGGCGCGTCGTGAACCACGGGGCGCGGAAGCTTAAAAGCCTTGGGATCGCCGTTTTCGGCGACCTTGTCGAGCTCGATTCCGCCCGGATAAGGCATTCCCATTGTGCGCGCCGCCTTGTCGAACGCCTCGCCTGCCGCGTCGTCGCGGGTTTGACCGATGATCTTCATTTTGGTGTAGTCCTCGACCATTACGATGTGGCTGTGTCCGCCCGACACCACAAGACAGAGAAACGGCGGTTTTAATTCTTGATTAGAAATATAATTTGAAGCTATATGCGACCGCAGGTGATGTGTCGGCACAAGAGGAAGCCCTGTGCTCAGCGCCAGCCCCTTGGCGAAGTTTACGCCGACCAATAGCGCGCCTATAAGACCGGGAGCGTAGGTCACGGCGATAGCGCCGATGTCCGAAAGCGTTAAATCCGCCTCCGAAAGGGCTCTGCGCACGACCGGAGTTATTGCCTCGGCGTGTCGCCGCGAGGCGATTTCGGGCACAACGCCGCCGTAAAGCCGGTGCTCCTCAACCTGAGAGGCGACTATTGACGAAAGAACCTTTCTTCCGTCCTCGACCACAGCCGCCGCGGTTTCGTCGCACGACGATTCTATTGCTAAAATTTTCATATTTTTCCTCATTAAAAATAGTATGTCATGAGCAGGGCGTTTTCACGGGGATCGGAATAATAGTCCTTTCTTTCCCCTGCTTTGATAAAACCGAAGTTTGAATAAAGCGAAATTGCCGCGGTGTTGCTCTGCCTGACCTCAAGGGTGATGAAGCACAGCCCGTGTTTTTTGCCGTAGGTGACAAGCTCGCGGATCAGCGCGGAGCCAACGCCCTTTTTGCGGCAGGATCCGGTCACGGCAACGTTGAAGATATAGCCCTCGTCGATTATTACGCTCATTCCGGCGTAACCTATCACCTTGCCGTCCCGAACCGCCGCCAAAAACACCGAATTCGGATCATTTAGCTCCGAAAAAAGGCTTTCGCGCGACCACGGGTGCGCAAAGCACTCCTGTTCAAGCAGCACGGCGCCGTCAAGGTGTGCCGGGTTCATGGTTTCAATTTTCATACTCTTTTATTAATTCTTGTACGGAATTATAAATTTCATCCCTGCACTGTCTGTAAACCTCAAAATTGCCGCCGAAGGGGTCGGTTATTCCGAGCACCTCGATTTTTTCTTCGGGAACTCCGCAGAACTGAACAAGCATATTTTTGTGTTCTTCGGACATACAGTAAAATTTGTCGATTCCGCCGATGTCGTAATTATAAATAAACGAAGCTTTTTTGCCGCTTAGGTCGATCCCTATTTCTTCGCACGCCCTGACCGACAGCGCCGAAACGGGAACGCCGTTGGCCGCCGCCATTCCGAAGCTTACCGCGTAAACATCAAGGTTTTTTTCACCGGCAAGCTTGTTGAAGATCGCCTCTGCCATTGGGCTTCGGCAGGTGTTGCCTGTGCAGACAAAAGCTACGCATTGTTTTTTATCCCTTTGCATCATACCACGTCTTTCCTACCGCCGCGTCGGCTGTAAGCGGAACGCTGAGCTTTACGGCGTTTTCCATTTCTTCCTGAAGGAGCATGGCAACCTGCAGGCTTTCGTCCTGCGGAGCTTCTACAATGAGCTCATCGTGAACCTGCAAAATAAGCCGCGCCCTCATGCCTTCCTTTTTAAGCCGCGAGTCCACCCTTACCATAGCGATCTTAATTATGTCGGCGGCCGTGCCCTGAATGGGCATATTCCTCGCCACGCGCTCGCCGAAGGCACGCATCATATGCTTGCCCGAGGTAAGCTCGGGAAGATAGCGCCGCCGTCCGAACATTGTTTCAACATAACCGTCAAGCTTGGCTTTTTCGACCACGCGCTTCATATATTCGTCAACGCCGCTGTAGTGGGCAAGGTAGTTTTCAATATACTGCTTTGCCTCTTTGTTTGTAACACCGATGTCCTTGGCAAGCGAGTAAGCGCCGATACCGTAGACAATGCCGAAGTTTACCGCCTTTGCGCGGCTTCTCATTACGGGCGTTACCATGTCGAGCGGCAGGTTGAACACCTGTGACGCGGTGATGGCGTGGATGTCGTCGCCGTTTTTAAATGCCTCTATCATATTTTTATCGTTCGCAATGTGCGCGAGCACCCTAAGCTCGATCTGGGAATAGTCAGCGTCGACAAGCACCCAGTCCTTGCGCGCACAGAAGAATTTTCGCATTTCTCTGCCGAGCTCGGTGCGGACGGGAATGTTTTGCAAATTGGGCTCGGTTGAGCTTATACGCCCGGTGCGCGTTTCGGTTTGGTTGAAGCTGGAGTGGATCCTTCCGTCGTCTCCTATCACCTTAAGCAAGCCCTCGCAGTAGGTCGAATTCAGCTTGGCGAGAGTGCGGTAATTCAGCACCATGTCCACCACCGGGTGTTCATAGCGCAAGCCCTCGAGCACCTCGGCGTTTGTGCTGTAGCCGCTCTTGGTCTTTTTCTTGGCAGGAAGCCCCAAATCCTCGAAAAGCACCTTGCCGAGCTGTTTTGGGGAATTAATATTGAATTCGCAGCCGGCGCTTTCATAAATTGCGCCTTCAAGCGAGCTTATCTCAGCCGAGAGCATATTTCCGTAGTCCTCTATGCCCTGCCTGTCCACCTCAAAGCCGAGATTTTCCATTTTAGCGAGCACGTTGGCGAGCGGAAGCTCTATGTTATACAAAAGGTTTTCCTGTTCGTTCGATTTGATCTCCGACAGCAAAACATCGCACAGCCTGTCAAAGACCGCGAGCGGAGCGTATTTTTCGTGATCTCCGTTTTCAGCCGCCGGAAGCTCGATTTCATGCATGGCGCAAAGATTTTTGTCGGAATAGTCCTTTTCGGAGGGCTGCAGCAGATAAGCCGCAAGCTCAACGTCGAATTTAAGGCAGGTCACCTCGAAATCATGCGCGTCGGCATAGGCAAAAAGCTGTTTGCAGCCGCGCGTATAAAGCTCAGCGTTATCGCAAGTCAGCAGGTTTTTGAAGATTTCCGCGTCGGAGCAGGTGAATATTTCGCCGTTGATGTTGACTGCAAAGCTTTTTAATTCGTTATCGGAAATATCAAAGCTTAAATAAACTTTATCGGTGCCTTTAATTTTCTCTAAAAGAATTTTACCGTCAGCGTCATCAGTCACTTCAAATTTTTCACGCTCATTTGCCGATTCTTGGACGGTTTCTGTCTGATCAAGTCCGAATTTTTCTATTAAAGAAAATAATTCAAGCTTGCCCATATATCTCGCGCAGGCAGCGCGGTCGGGGATTTTAACCACATAATGCTCAACATCGGTATCGACAGGCGCGTGACAGTTTATTTCGCCGAGCATACGGCTTAAAATCGCGTTGTCCTTTGACGCAAGAAGCTTTTTGCGGACGCTGTCTCTGATGTCGAGCTCGTCGATGTGGTCATATATATACGAAACGCTGTGGTATTTTTTAATAAGGTCGCCCGCGCCCTTGGGGCCTATTCCGGCTACTCCCGGGATATTGTCGGAGCTGTCGCCCTGAATAGCCTTGATTTCGATAAGCTCCTTTGGGGTAACTCCGTAGGTTTCCATGATTTTTTCGGGAGTATAGAGTATATCGTCGCGGTTGGTGCACAGGTGAACACCGGTTTTTTCGGACACAAGCTGCAAACTGTCGCGGTCTCCCGTTGCGATAACGCACTCGTGCTCGTTATTTTCACAGGCAAGAGCGAAGGTGCCGAGGATGTCGTCGGCTTCGTAGCCCTCGCAGGTGACTGTTTTGTAGCCCAAAAGCGCAAGCAGCTCCTTGAGCGGAGGCATTTGCGAGGCGAGCTCGGGCGGCATACCCTTGCGCGTTGCCTTGTAGCCCGAATATGCCTTGTGGCGGAAGGTGGGCGATTTAAGGTCAAAGGCTATTGCCACAGCGCCGGGGTTTTCTTCCTTTTCAAGCTTTTTGAGCATGGTCAGAAAGCCGTAGATCGCGTGGGTAAACTGTCCGTCCTTGGTGGTGAGCGGACGAATGCCGTAGTAGGCGCGGTTTACAATGCTGTTTCCGTCAACAACAAGAATTCTCATAGCTTATACATCACTTCCGTAATTACTCCGTTTTTGTAGTAGATACGCGGAACACGTTTTCCGACAAGGCACACGACCTCGTAATTGATCGTGCCCGTGTTTTTTGCGAGCAAATCGGCTGTGGGCTCGTCGGAATCTCCCCTGCCGAACACAATTACCTCGTCGCCCTGCTCGACATAGTCGAGGTCGGTGACGTCGAGCATGGTTTGATCCATACATATTCTTCCCACGATTTTTGCCTTTTGACCGTTAATAAGCATGTAACCCTCGGCGGCGTTCGCGCGTATGTAGCCGTCGGCGTAACCGATTGGAACGGTGGCGATTTTCATATCCTTTTCGGCGGTAAAGGTTCTGCCGTAGGATATCGTCGCGCCTTTTTTCAGCTGCTTAACATAGGCTACCGAGGTTTTAAGCGTCATTGCGGGAATAAGATCCAGCCTGCCCTGAAGCTTTGATGACGGAGCAAGGCCGTAAAGGATAATTCCGGCGCGAACCATGTCGCAGTAGGTTTGGGGATAATCCTCGATCGCGCCGCTGTTCGAGCAGTGGCAAACCGGGATTTTCAGCCCCATTGACTCGAGCTCGTTTTTGACGTGTTCAAAGTTTGAATACTGGGCTTCGGTAAAGCTTTTGCCCTCTTCTGTTTCGTCGGACACGCAAAAATGCGTGAATAGTCCCTCTATAATCAGATTAGGAAGCTTGCAGGTGTCGTATATTTCTTTTATGGAATAATCATCCCTTGGGAACTCCTGGCACATAAAACCG
Source organism: uncultured Ruminococcus sp. (assembly GCA_902792105.1). Lineage (GTDB taxonomy): Bacteria > Bacillota > Clostridia > Oscillospirales > Acutalibacteraceae > Ruminococcoides. The sequence continues at coordinate 17,714 of CADAYK010000035.1, read as the reverse complement.
ATTCGGCTCATGCCGGTGTCCGCCTTGATGTGGATTTTACAGCAGACGTTATTTTTTGCGCATTCTTCGGAAAGCGCTCTTCCGTAGTCGGCAGAGAAAACCGCCTGCGAAATATTGTATTCGGCAAGTCTTGAGGCGTCTCTTACCGGGGTGTAGCCCAAGATAAGGATAGGGAGCGAGCAGCCTGAATCGCGCAGCTCGATTCCCTCGTCTATATTGGAAACCGCGAAAAAGTCAGCGCCGAGCTGCTCGTAAACGTGCGAGACCTCAACGGCACCGTGACCGTAGCCGTCAGCCTTGACAACGCAGCAGATTTTTGTGTCCGCGCCGGCTTTGCTTTTTATTTCACGGAAATTATGCTCTATTGCGTCAAGCGAAATTTCCGCCCATGTTCTTTTTACAAAGTCCATAGCTATACCTCGTGTATTACATAATTTCATAGATAGTATTATTATATTACTTTTTTGCCTGTAAATCAACCACTGAACGAATTTTGACATTTATTTTTCATAATTTGACAATTTTTAATATAAAGCTTGATTTTTACGCTTTAATTTGGTAAAATATTTAATGTTTGTAAACAACATATAAAAAAATAATAAGGGAGGACAAAAATGAGTACAAACAACATCATAATTTTGGTTGCCTTTGCGTTTTACCTCGCGCTTATGATTTTGATCGGCGTGTTCTACTCAAGGAAAACCAAAAACAACGAGGACTACTTCCTCGGCGGAAGAAACCTCGGCGGCTGGACAGCGGCGCTTTCGGCACAGGCTTCCGATATGAGCGGCTGGCTGCTTATGGGACTTCCGGGAACAGTTTACCTTTTAGGCACCGGCGAGATCTGGATCGCAATAGGACTTCTTATCGGCACGATCCTTAACTGGTACATTGTGGCTTCGCGTTTGAGAAGATACACTATCGTATCGGGCAACTCGCTAACTATCCCCACATTTTTCCAGAACCGCTACCGCGACAATAAGGGTATCATCAAAATCGTATCCGCTGTTATTATCGCTATCTTCTTTGCGGTTTACACCGCTTCGGCATTTTCTTCGGGCGCAAAGCTGTTCGCTACACTTTTCGGTCACAACGAGGGCGGCAAGCTTGACAACACAGCCTATATGATCGGTCTTTCGATCGCGGCGCTTGTTATTCTTGTTTACACCTTTATGGGCGGCTTTAAGGCTGTGTGCACCACCGACTTTATTCAGGGTATGCTTATGCTCGTGGCTATTCTTGCGGTGCCGATCGTAGCTTATATGACGCTTACGGGCGGCAAGGGCTTTGACCAGGCGCTTATTGACCACGGTGTTCAGAACCCCGGAAACTACCTTAACTTTTTGAAGAACGACGACGGATCAAACGTTTCGGCTGTTTCGGTTATTTCCAACCTCGCGTGGGGACTCGGTTACTTCGGTATGCCTCACATCATTGTCCGCTTTATGGCTATCAAGAGCAACAAAGAGGTTAAAAAGTCAAGAAGGATCGGAATCACCTGGGTTATTATTTCGCTTGCAGCTTCCTGCTTTATCGGTATCGTGGCAAGAGCCTGTCTTGATCCCGTGCTCGATAAAACCGGCAGCGAAACGGCGTTTATCAGACTTATCCAGCAGGTGTTCACAGGCAACGGCGTGCTTGTATTTATCGGCGGTGTTTTCCTTTGCGGAATTTTGGCTGCAATTATGTCCACCGCTGACAGCCAGCTGCTTGTTACAGCTTCGGCTATTTCGGAGGATATGTACAAAGGAACCATCAACAAAAAGGCAAGTGAAAAGAACGCTCTGCTCGTCGGCAGAATCGCAGTTGTAGTTGTTGCGGTCATCGCGTTCGTTATCGCGCTTGATCCCGAATCGAGCATTATGGGACTTGTAAGTAACGCATGGGCAGGCTTCGGCGCCGCCTTTGGCCCCGTTGTACTGCTTGCGCTGTTCTGGAAGCGTTCAAACCTTTCGGGCGCTATTGCCGGTATGTCTGTCGGAGCGCTTACGATCATTATTTGGGAATACATTCCGATCATCAACGGCACTACTCCCGCTGTCGCTACAGAGCTTTACTCGCTTGTACCCGGCTTTATTCTTGCAATGCTTGTAAACGTTGTTGTTTCGCTTTTTTCGAAAGACAAGGCGAAGGACGCGGCAAGGCTGCCGCCTTGCAAGGACGACAACGCAGTATTGCGGAAAATAGACCGCAAAGATTGTCTACTTTTTTATTAGGTATCAGTATTAATGATAATATAATCAGAACGGAAGCTTGAAGTTGTTGAGCATTCCGCCGTCAACAGCGCCCTTTGCGGTGTTGACAAGATCCTCTGCCTGTTTTTCGTCCATGCCGAATTTTGACACGACCTTTGCCACAACGTCCTTGGTGCTTTCGTTTGAGAGCGCCATTTTTGCTACCTCGCCTGCCTGGTCGGGGGTGATCCCGAATTGTTTTGCCATACCTAAAATATCCATTTTATCCTCCTGAATTTATTTTTTATTGATTACGACGCAGGTCACATTGTCGCCTCCGCCGCTTTTTAATGCTGCTTTTACAAGCTCGTAAGCCGGGTTGTCGGGGTGATTCAGCATTACGCGTTCGATTTCGCCTGCGGTGAGCTCGTCATACAAGCCGTCGCTGCACAAAAGGATCGATTCGCCGCTTCTGAGGCACAGCGGTTCGTAGTTTTGAGCGTCAAGTCCCTGCTTGTGGTAATCAACGCCCAAAAACAGCGTGAGCTTGTGGCTGTCGGGGCTTCTGTCGGCTTGCTCGCGGGTATACACTTTTTCCTCAAACCTTCTTTGAGCAAGGGTGTGGTCGCGCGAGATTTGAGTCAGTCCGCTGCCGCGCATCAGGTATATGCGGCTGTCGCCGAGCGAAAAAGGATAAGCTATGCCGTTTTTTACTATTACCGCCGCAACAGTGCTTCCGCCCGAAGCGGCGTTGTTTTCCTCCATAAAATCGCGGATGTTGTTGTTGGCAAGGGTCACATAGTTGTTTGCGAGCGCGTCGAACTTGCAGTCGGAATATTCGCAAACCTTTTTGTAAAGCTCCTTTGCCGCTGCCGCCGCGATAAGCGAGGCGTATTCGCCCTTTTCCTCGCCGCCCATTCCGTCGAACACAGCCGCGATAAACGGCTGAGCCATTTCGGTTTGGAAGCTTACGTTTTCGTATTCAAGTTTTTTTGAAATTGTGTTAAGCGCAAAATTGTCCTCGTTGTTTTCCCTGACTCTGCCTGTGTGCGAGGTCACAAATACATCAAAATCAAACTCAACCGAGTTTATCTTTTCATTACCCATTTTCCCTACCTGAAATCCGTGAGCTTAAGAGTCACGGTTTTTTATTTTAAGAGCCAAAATGCTTACAACGGCATTAAACACGGTTATTCCCAAAATTGAAAGCCACGCAATTACAAGCCTTGAGATCTCGTGGTCGTAGGAATCATTGTGGATCGCGTGAACCACCAGATTTGTGTCGCCGATAACAATGTCGTAGCTGTTTAGATCGGCAACCGAGCCGAACGCCGACATTCCCCATTTGCTGAGGGTGATGTATGAGATACCGTCGGCAAAGCCCTCAAGCTTAAACAGCACGCCGCACATAATAAGCTGTATAATAAGCACGAACGGCATAATGGTCATTGCGGTCGTGGGGGTTCCCGAAAGCGAGGAAACCATGATTCCGAGCACCGAAGCGCCGAAAACAAGCAGATATACCGTTACAAAGTTTTCAACATAGGGGCTGACGATCAAATGCGACGATTTGCTGAAATCCATAAAAATGCAGCTGATGCCGAAAATAATGATGCTTTGTACCAAACACAGCAGCGCCTGCCACTGGATGTTTGCGAAGATGTAAGCCGAAATTTTCATTCCCTGGCGGTATTCGGCGCGGATGATCTCATGCTCCTTACAAATGCTCTGGATCGAGTTGAAAATGCCGATCCAAATGCACGCCGAGGTAAGCGTGAAAAAGCCTGAGTTTGTGGAATCGTAGTTTTCAAACATATCGCCGCCTGTAATGGTTGCGACAATGAAAGAGATGATAGCCGCGAAAATCATATATTTCCACGCTTTTTCGCGCATTGCTATTCGGAAAATCTTTTTAAAATATACGTGCGTTTGCACCATAAATGAGGTATCGTTCATAGCTTATCTCCCAAGTGAATAGTATTTGTCGATATAATAGTCCGCTTTGCCCTTGCCGCCCTCGAAGGGAGGGTTGATTTCCTTCATTATATCCTGAAGCTTGCTTACGCCGAAATGCTCCTTTGCCTGTTCAACTCCGCCGTAGAAGGCAAGATGTCCGGCGCCGTCGCGGCTGCTTTTGGCAAGCACAACAACCTTTGTGAACAACGACCTGCCGGTGTCGGCGTCAACTGCGTCGTCGGGCTCGTGAGAGATGACCATTACTATTTTGTCGTTTTGCGAAATCTCTTTTAAAATTTCCATCTGCTGGGTGCGCGAAGCCGCGTCAAGTCCTGAATCGGGCTCGTCACAGATGAACACCTTTTGGAAGCCGACAAGCTGATAGGCAACCGAAACCTTCTTTTTCTGACCGCCGCTGAGCTGGGCAATAAGGTGGTTTTCAAGGTTTTTGATACCGACCTTGTTCATGATCTCGTCAATTCTTTGAAGCTTTTCCTGCTTTGAGTAGTTTTTGCGGTCAAGCTTGATGTCGGCAATGTCGATAAGGGTATTTTTGACCGTATCGTTAACGCGAAGCGTCAAAAACTGGGGAACAAGTCCGATTTGTGACTTCATGCTTTTGAAGTTTGTATACAGATCCTGACCGTTCAGTATTATTCTTCCGTCCGCCTTGCCGTCGCCGAGGATCGCCTTGACAAGAGTGGTTTTGCCGGCGCCGGAGCCGCCGAGGATCAAAACAAAGTCGCCGCTTTCAACGTTAAAGTTGATGTCGCGAAGCAGGGTTTTTCTTCCGAAGTCAACCGTCTTTTTCTGAATGCGAACCGAAAGGTTGCCGGTGCTTTCGCCGGGATTGTTATAAACCAGCAGCTTGCCGCACAAGATCAGGGTAGTATTGCCTACTTTGATAACGTCGTGATCGAACACGGCGGCATTGCCGTTGATCTCGCGACCGTTAAGGCTTACGCCGTTGACGCTGCCGTTGTCGAAAACAAACCATGCGGAATTGTTGCGGCGCAGCACCGCGTGGTTTCTTGACGCTGTCATGTCGGTAAGGCGGATCACGTTGTTGCTGCCTCTGCCTATGGTGATGTTGGCATAACGCGAGGTGTCGGTAACTTTCCACTTTTCGTCGTAGCGGATAGTGGTGCAGTATATCATAATTACAGCTTCGGGGTGAGGCTGGTTGAGCGTTGTGCGGTCAACGCGCAGAATGTCGCCGTCGTTAAGACGGAACGCCTTTGAGCCGCGATCGTTGTATTTTTCAAGCTTATAGCCGTTGATGTAGGTTCCGTTTAAGCTGTTGTTGTCAATATAATAATATGCCTGCTGATTGTTGTCATAGATAAACTCGCCGTGGTTTCTGCCGACAATTACCGAATCGACCAAAATATCGCAGAGCTTTCCGCTGTGCCTGCGTCCGAAGGTCATGCTTCCCTTGAGCGGCACTACGGTAGGCTTGCAGCGTTTGTCTATGATTAGAAGCGTTGAGTTATGCAACTGATTAGGGATATATCCTACAGTTTTCTCCATTTCCATATAATAATCTCCAATATTTTACAAATTTTCTAAAATCTATCGCATACTAATAGTTATATATTACACTTTATGGGTTATATTGTCAATAAATGTTACAAAATGTTAACCGTATAAAAGCACTTAAAAACGGGACGCAAAATTAGCGTCCCGTTCGATTATGTGTATATTATTTTCCTCCGCACTTATTTTTCATCGGGCAGTCGGCGCAGCCGCAGCCGCAGGTGGATTGTCCTTTTTTGCGCTTGCGGATAATATTAACCGCTATAAGCGCGATAACTGCCGCCACAACCAGCCCTACAATAATAGTGCCGAGGTTTGCGATCAACCAATCCATAATCAGCCTCCGTCGGTTATTTTGTTTTTACTTTTACCTTTAATGTTGTTGATTCCTTGTAAGGTCTCGCGAGCATATAAACCACAAAAGCGATGATAACAATTGCGAAAATAAGCCCGATAACATTGAGGTTTCCGGTGAATACCGAACCCACCTGATAAATTACAAGCGACACAGCGTATGCGAGCACACACTGATAGCCTATCGCGAACAGCGTCCACTTAGCGGAGTTCATCTCTCTTTTAATTGCGCCGATCGCCGCAAAGCAGGGTGCGCAAAGCAGGTTGAACGCGAGGAAGGAGTACGCCGCAAGCTTTGTCATGCTGACAAAGTCGAGCACGCCGAACACGCCGACTACCTCTTCCTTAGCAACAAGTCCCATGATTGTCGCGATTGTGGCTGTGGAGTTGCCAAAGCCCAGGGGAACGAAGATCCACTTGATCGCGTTGCCGATCACGCCGAGGATACTGTCCTCGAGGTTGAGGTCGGTATAGAAGCCGAACACTCCGTCAACCCAACCGAAGGTTGAGCCTGCCCAGATGAGCACGGAAGAAAGAAGAATGATCGTGCCGGCTTTTTTGATGAATGACCAGCCACGTTCCCACATTGAGCGGAGGACGTTGCCCACTGTGGGAAGATGGTATGCCGGAAGCTCCATTACAAACGGAGCCGGGTCGCCCGAGAACATCTTTGTCTTTTTGAGCATAATACCCGAAATTACGATCGCAGCCATTCCGAGGAAGTAAGCGCTGGGCGCGATCCACCATGTGCCGCCGAAAAGCGCGGTGGCGATCATTGAGATAATGGGAAGCTTTGCTCCGCAGGGAATAAAGGTTGTTGTCATTATCGTCATGCGGCGGTCGCGCTCGTTTTCGATCGTTCGCGACGCCATAACTCCCGGAACACCGCAGCCGGTGCCGATAAGCATTGGAATAAACGATTTGCCCGAAAGTCCGAACTTGCGGAAGATCCTGTCCATTACAAAGGCGATACGCGCCATGTAGCCGCAGCTTTCAAGGAACGCAAGGAAGATGAACAGCACAAGCATTTGAGGCAGGAAGCCCAAGACCGCGCCCACACCGGCTACGATACCGTCAAGAATAAGGCTTTTGAGCCATTCGGCGCAGTTTATGCTGTCAAGTCCGTTTGAGATCAGCACGGGAATACCCGGGATCCAAATTCCGTATTCGGCAGGATCGGGAGCTTCCTCGATTATTGCGTCGACCTTTTCGGTAAAGTCAAAGCCGAGGCTGTCAACAGCCGAGCCGTACATATCGTAATGCTCGCAAAAATCGCCGAAGCTCGGTTCCTTAGCGGTGAAGTCATCGTAAAGCGTCTTTGCGGCTGTGGTCTGACCGTGTGTGGTTGTTTTTTCTTTTTCGGCAGCCTGCTTTAATATATCGCCGATTTCGGCTTGGTTAAAGAAGTGCTCTTCGCCGTATTTTTCATTATCCTGATCATATTCGGCGTCGCCGATCGTGAAAAGGTGGAAGCCGTCGCCGAACACTCCGTCGTTCACCCAGTCGGTAAACGCCGTTCCGACGGTAACGATCGAAACATAATAAACTATGCACATTACAAGCGCGAAAATCGGGAGCGCAAGCCAGCGGTTGGTTACCACCCGGTCGATTTTGTCCGAGGTAGACATGCTGCCCTGATTTCTCTTTTTGTAGCAGCCCTTGATTATGGAAGCTATATAGACGTAGCGCTCGTTTGTGATTATGCTTTCGGCGTCGTCGTCAAGCTCCTTTTCGGCGCGCTGAATGTCTTTTTCAATGTGTTCGAGTTTTTCCTTGGGTATGTTCATTTTTTCGAGCACCTTTTCGTCGCGCTCAAAAATTTTGATCGAGTACCAGCGCTGCTGTTCTTCGGGCATATCGTGCAAAACAGCTTCCTCGATGTGAGCCAAAGCGTGCTCGACAACGCCGCTGAAGCTGTGCTGAGGCACGGTTTTTTCGCCCTTTGCCGCTTCGATTGCGGTTTCGGCGGCTTCGGTTATGCCCTTGCTTTTAAGCGCCGAAATCGAAACAACCTTGCAGCCAAGCTGCCGCGCAAGCTCCTCGATGTTGATTTTGTCGCCGTTTTTCTCGACAACGTCAATCATATTAACAGCAACGACAACAGGGATCCCAAGCTCGGTCAGCTGTGTTGTAAGATACAGGTTACGTTCAAGGTTTGTTCCGTCAACAAGGTTCAAAATAGCGTCGGGACGCTCGTCGATCAGGTAATTTCGCGCCACTACCTCCTCGAGGGTATAGGGCGACAGCGAATAGATGCCCGGCAAGTCGGTGATGATGACGTCATCGTGTTTTTTAAGCTTGCCTTCCTTTTTTTCAACGGTTACGCCCGGCCAGTTGCCAACAAATTGATTTGAACCCGTCAGCGCGTTAAATAGCGTGGTTTTTCCGCAGTTCGGGTTGCCTGCCAGGGCAATTCTTATACTCATTCTTAAATAATCCTCCTGCTGATAATCTTAACGTTAGCTAATGCTAACTCAAATACATATATTCAGACCGTTTTACAGAGGCTGAGTTATCACTCGACCTCTATCATTTCGGCGTCGGCCTTTCTGAGCGAAAGCTCATAGCCTCTGACCGTGATTTCAACGGGATCGCCCAACGGAGCGACCTTTCTGATTTTTATCTCAACGCCCTTGGTGATACCCATGTCCATAATTCTTCTTTTAACGGCTCCTTCGCCGTGAAGCTTTTTCACTTTTACGGTATCTCCGATTTTGGCTTCTTTGAGTGTTTTCATTATTATCCTCCTTATACCATTATTTTTTGAGCCATTTCGCGGCTTACGGCTACTCTTGCTCCCTTTACGTTGACAATTACATTGCCTCCGATTTCGTTGATCACAGTTACCTCGCCGCCTGCCACAAAGCCGAGGTTTTCAAGATGCTTTTTGACCTCGGGGCTTCCACCGATTTTTTTTATTGTGTTACTTTCGCCTACCGGCGCAAAAACCAACGGCAGCATTATTCCACTCCTTAAAATTATACCTGAATAGTTTAATAACAGTGAGCCTACGCTAACTTATAAATAGTTTACCACCTATTGCCCGTTTTGTCAATAGATTTAAGTAAAAAAGTTAGTTCAGGCTAACTAAAACACTGCAAAAAAGGCTCACTGTACGTTTTGACAGCGAGCCTTTATCAGCTTTATATTTCCAAAAAGGAATTACTCTTCCATTTCAGCCTTTGCTTTTTCAATAACCTTCTGGGCTACGTTAGCAGGACAATCCTCGTAACGCGCGAAAGTGAACTCATAGCTTCCTCTGCCCTGTGTGATCTGGCGGATAAAGGTCGCAAAGTCGCTCATTTCGGACATGGGAACCTCAGCCTCAACAACCTGAGTGCCGTTTTCTGCCGGTGACATACCCAAAACTCTGCCGCGGCGCTTGTTGACCTCGCCCATTACGTCGCCCATGTTGTTGTCGGGAACATAAGCCTTGAGGCTGCCGATCGGCTCGAGAAGTGTGGGAGCGGCATTTGGAATACCGTTTTTATAAGCAAGACTTGCAGCGGTTTTGAAGCTCATTTCGGATGAGTCTACGGGGTGGTAGGAACCGTCGTAAAGAGTAGCCTTGATTCCGACTGTGGGATAACCTGCAAGCACGCCCTTCTTGATTGAGTCGCGCAGACCTTTTTCAACAGCCGGGAAGAAGTTCTTGGGAACCGCGCCGCCGACAACGCGCTCGGCAAATTCAAGACCTTCGGTATCGAAAGGCTCAAACTCGATCCAAACATCGCCGAACTGACCGTGACCGCCGCTCTGCTTTTTGTATCTGCCCTGAGCGGTAACCTTTTTGCGGATGGTTTCGCGGTAAGCGATCTTCGGCTTTTGAAGGCTTGCCTCAACGTTGTATTTTGACTTTAAGCGTGAGATAACAACGTCAAGATGCTGCTCGCCCAAGCCCGAAATAACCATTTCGTGGGTTTCGTGGTTCTGAACGAACTTAATTGTGGGATCCTCGTCGCTGAGCTTGCCTACAGCCTGAGCAACCTTGTCCTCGTCGCCCTTCTTTGCGGGATAAATCGCCATTGAGTAGCTTGAAACCGGATAGTCAATGCCTTCAAGAACGACCTTGCGCAGCGGTGAGCACAGGGTGTCGCCTGTTTTTGCCGTAGCAAGCTTGGGAATTGCGCCGATGTCACCCGCGCCGATGTAAGAAGTGTCGCTTTGCTTCTTGCCGGTCATGGTGAGAACCTTTGAGATTCTCTCGGGAGCGCCGGTGCGCATATTAATAACGGGAATGTCGGGAGAGATCTTGCCCGAAACGACCTTGATATAAGAAAGTCTGCCGATGAACGGGTCGGAAACTGTCTTGAATACAATTGCCGCAGCCGCGCCGTTTTCATTAACGCTTACTTCAACGGGCTCGCCGTCAAGGTCAACGCCGATCTCCTCTGCCTTTACAGCCGCCGAGGGAGCAAGCCAGGTGAGGCTGTTGAGGAACTGGTCGATAGCGTAGGTATTGTGGGCGTCGCCGCAGAATACGGGACAGATAGAACCGTCCTTAACGCCCTGGCTTACGCCGAGAACGATTTCCTCGGGGGTGAATTCTTCGCCCATGATGAACTTGTCAAGAAGATCCTCGCTGGTTTCGGCAACGGCTTCCTTGATAGCCTCGCGCAGTCCCTCAAGACGGTCGCCCATGTCGGGAAGAGCGGTTTGCTTAACGCTGCCGTCGGGGCTGTATTCATAAGCCTTATAATCGAAAAGGTTAACGTAGGTGTTTGCCTGACCGTTAACAATATAGGGAACCACAACAGGACAAACGGAAGGTCCGAAGGTGGACTTCAGGTTCTCAAATACACGGTAGAAGCGTGCGTCCTCGTCGCAGAGGCCGTTTACGAAGAACATTTTGGTAAGGTTTGCTTTGTTTGCAGCTTCAACTGCCTTTTCGGTACCAACGTTTACGCCGTCCTTGCCCGATACAACGATGAGCGCGGTGTCGGCAGCGCGCATACCTTCGGCAAGGCCGCCGGCAAAGTCAAACAGACCGGGGGTGTCGATAAGGTTGATTTTTGTGTTCTTCCATTCTACCGGAGCAACGGCTGTCATGATTGAAGCCTGGCGCTTGATTTCCTCGGCGTCAAAGTCAAGGGTAGTATTGCCGTCGGCAATCTTTCCGAGCCTGTCGCTCGCCTTGGCAAGGTACAAAATGCTTTCGGCAACACTTGTTTTGCCGCAGCCGCTGTGACCTGCCAGAGCGATATTTAAGATTTTCTTTGCGTCATACTGTTTCAAAAAGTAAAACTCCCTTCGTTATGTGAAATCGATAATTCCAAAAAAATTTCGGATATTTGCGTTTTTTATAAATATCCGTTCGTTATTATATCATATTTGTAAGTTTTAAACAACAATTTTATTGTAAAATAAAAAAATTCACCCTTTGACCAAAGTAGCCAAGGGTGAATTGTGCAATTTGCTTTTTTTAATTAAATTTTCTTGTGTTTTGCACAAAGATTTTTTGAAGTTTTTATAGAATACTCATAAAAACAGTTTGCTGATTAACATTTAAACGCTGTATTTTCAGACAGAAAAAATTTTTAGAAATTGCGGTAACGCTTTACCTTGCGGCGCTTTGCCATTCTTTTGCGGTGGATTTTTGCAACGATGATATAGATAATGAGGATGAGGATGATAACAGCTCCGATAACGAGAAACCAGTAGGACTTAAAAATAGTCCCCATCACGTCAAGCACGGCAAGAATTCCGCTGCGGTCGATCTGTTCGGAAGGAACAAGGTTAACGGTCGCGAGCTTTTGAGGCTCGGCGTTGTCGTCCGCCTTGTAGTAAACAGTTGCCGTACCGACTGACTTATCCGGTGAAAGCGGTGCTTCAAGCGGCTTTTCCTCTCCCTCCTCTTCTCCCTCGATCGAGGTTTCTACAATAATGTTTTTCTCTGCGATATCCTTGGGCACAACGGCGTTAAGATCCTTTTCGGGAACAAGAGTAACGCTGTTTTTGCCCCAGGCAAGCTTAACCTCACGCTCACAGATCGGCGTGGTGCTGGTTTTTACGGTTTGCAGTTCAAGTGCGGTAAGCGCCCAGCGGAACAGATCCGCCGCGTCGGTGAAGGTGTCGTATTCCTCATACTCGCCTTCCTTGTACGGTGCGCCCAGAAGAACCAAAAGATAGGAATGCTTGTCGGCGGTTGCCGAGGTCACAAGGCACCTTCCGGCTTCGTCGGTAGTACCTGTTTTAATGCCCTTGGCGTACATATAGTAATATTCTCCGCCGCGGTTTTTGTCTATCATATAGTTTGTGGTCACAACAGGGTTTTCCTCGCCCTTGCAAAGCCATTCGGTAGCGTTTGAAATCGTTTCAAAATCGGGCAGTGTAAGCGCGTGTTTGGTGATTATATACAGGTCGCGCGCGGTCGTGTAATGGTCTTCGCTGTGAAGACCGTCGGGGTTGTCAAAGTGGGTGTCCTTGCATCCGAGCTCCTCCGCCTTTTCGTTCATCATCTTGACAAACTTCTTGGTGTCGCCATCGCCGATATAGTCGGCAAGGGTGAGCGCGGCGTCGTTGCCCGAGGGAACCATCATGCTGTAAAGCAAGTCCTTTACCGACATTTTGCCGCCGATATGCTCGTCAAGGTGAGCCATAGACGAGCCGGTATTCTTGAGCTTGTCGATGATTTCCTTTTTGATAGGCACCATGGTTTTTTCTATGTCGTCAACGTGTTCATAAGCCACAATAAAGGTCATGATTTTGGTGGTTGACGCAGGATAACAGCGTTCGTCGGCGTTTTGCTCGAACACCGTCTGCCAGTTGTCCATGTTGACCATCAGGACGCGCTTTGACTTGAACTTGACGTCGTTGGGAAAGCTGATCGCTCCGACTCCGGTTACGGCGCAGGACATAAGAACAAGAAGCGCAAGCATGACAGTTATGATTCTGACTGAGATTCTTTTCATTTAGTTCACTCCCGTTGTTAATTTAAGCTGTTTGCGCCGCCGCGGCCGAACAGGCGGTCAACCTCGGCTTTGAGCAGCCGGAGCTCGTCGCAGCGCAAATCCTTGTATATATACATAATATAATCCGCCGTTTTTTGGCTGAGCTCAAGACTTTTTGAATCGGCAAAGTCGGCTATGCTCAGCTGTGGCAGTCCGTGCTGGCGCTGACCGAAAAAATCGCCCGGTCCGCGCATTTTTAAATCCTCGTCGGCAATTTTGAAGCCGTCGTTGGTTTCGCACATGATTTTGAGCCGTTCGCCCGTTTTATCGCTTTGGTTGTCGCTGACAAGCACACAGTAGGAAGGGGCGTCTCCCCTGCCCACTCTGCCGCGCAGCTGGTGAAGCTGGGAAAGACCGAAGCGCTCGGCGTTTTCTATCATCATTACCGAAGCGTTGGGCACGTCCACGCCGACCTCGATCACCGTGGTGGCGACGATTAGGCTCAGCTCGTTGGCGGCGAATTTTTCCATTACCGCCTCTTTTTCCGCGGACTTCATTTGTCCGTGAACCAGCCCGACGGGGATCTCGGAAAACTCGCGCAGCATCAGCTCGGCGGCGTATTCCTCGGCGGACGCGACATTTTCGAGCTCGCCTTCTTCAACAAGCGGACAGACTATATACGCCTGTCTGCCTTCGGCAATTTCTTTTTTTATAAAGCTATATGCCCTGCCGCGCTGTTCGCTTGAAATAAGCAGGGTTTTAACGGGCTTTCGCGACGGCGGCAGCTCGTCGATGACCGAAATGTCAAGGTCGCCGAAGATAATCAGCCCGAGCGTGCGCGGAATCGGGGTGGCGCTCATTACAAGCAGGTGCGGATTGTCTCCCTTGCCCAGCAGATTGGCGCGCTGCGCAACTCCGAAGCGGTGCTGTTCGTCGGCAATCGCGAGCCCCAGGTTTTTAAACACGGTTTTTTCGGTTATTATGGCGTGAGTGCCGATAACAAGGTCGGTTTCGCCGTTTTGAAGCCGCTCGCGGACTTGTTTCTTTTCGCTTTCCCTTAGCGCTCCCACAAGCAGGTCGACCTTAACGCCGGTGTTTGAAAACAGCTTTTTAAAGGTTTCGTAATGCTGCCGCGCCAGTATTTCGGTCGGCGCCATGAACGCGGTCTGCATGCCGTTTTTTATAACCGTGTAGCAAACCGAGGCGGCAACCGCGGTTTTACCGGAGCCTACGTCGCCCTGAACCAAACGGTTCATAGGAGTATTTTTTTGCGTCATATCGGCGACGCAGTCGGCAACCGCGCGTTTTTGAGCGCCCGTGAGCTCAAACGGCAGCAGCTTTTCAAATTCCGCCGAAAAGTCGGTTTCTATCTTAGCCTTGCTTATTCCTCGGCTGTGGGTTTTAAGGTCGCGCATTCCGAGGTTGAGTACGAGCAGCTCTTCGGTGATCAGCCGCTTTCGCGCGGCGTCAAGAGCCTCGCGGTTTTCGGGAAAATGCACGCTGAAAAGCGCCTGCTTTAAGTCGATAAGGTCAAAATGCTTTCGAACCTGTTCGGGGATAGGATCGTTGACCTGTTCGGGCAGCATTTTAAGCGCCCGGTCGACGCAGCCGCGTATTGTCTTGGTTACAAGTCCGGCGGTTTGGCGGTAAACCGGGTAAATCTTGGCTCCCTGACTTGAATTGGCAAACATCGGCGAAACCATTTGTTTGCCGTAGGGCGTGAAGCTTATTCTTCCGTAAAAGAAATATTCTTCGCCCGTCCGCAGCATCGCGCTGATAAAACGGTTGTTAAAGAACACAAGCTGTACCGTGCCCGTGCTGTCGTAGGCAACCGTTTTGCTCAGTATCCGCCCGCCCGAGATCCGTGAATCGGTTACCGGCATTCCGACTACCGCTTTAATGCAGTACAGTCCGCCGTCAAAAGTATTTTCAATTGTTTCGGTCACGCTCCAGTCCTCGTAGGTTCTCGGGTAAAACTCAATCAAATCGCCTACGGTTTTTACACCGAGCTTTTCAAAGAGGGCGGCGCGTTTTTCCCCTACGCCGTCCAATGCGGTGACCGGGGTTTTGTATAAACTTGGCATATTTAATAGTCAAAAAGCGGCCGGCGGATAGTTTGCGTTTGCTATCCGCTAACCGCGTTGTCAGTTGATATGTAATTATTCTACGCTGAGAATGAAGTAATAAATCGGCTGGTCGCCCTTAACGAGTGAAATGTCGGTGCGTGAGCCGAACCTGTCCTGAAGCTCCTCATAAGCCTTGTTCGCGTCCTCGTCGGAAACATCCTCGCCGTAAATAAGGGTGATAAACGCCGTGTCGCGCTTGATCATATTCTTTGCGAGCTTTACAAGAGTCTTTACGGGATTTTTCTCGGTAATGGTGAGCTTGCCGTTTTCAAGAGCGATGATGTCGCCCTCTTTGATTTTCTTTCCGCCGAACTCGCTGTTGCGCGCCGCAAAGGTTACAAGACCTGTGCCAACCTTATGGGCGGCGTCCATCATGAGCTGGGCGTTGCTTTCAGCCGAAATTTCGGGATCAAAGTTCAGCATTGCCGTCATTCCCTGGGGAATCGTGCGTGTGGGAACGATCGTGACCGTTCTGTCCTTGACCATGGGAACTGTTTGCTCGGCAGCAAGCACGATGTTTTTATTGTTGGGAAGCACAAGGACATTCTTTGCCGGAGTGGCGAGAATTGCCTCGTAGATGTCGTCGGTGCTGGGGTTCATGCTCTGACCGCCCGACACAACGTTGGTGCAGCCCAGATCCTTGAAGAGGTTTTTCATTCCCTCGCCTGCGGCAACAGCAACAAAGCCGAAATCCTCGGTGGGTTCAACGGGAGTAAATTCCTCTTTCTTGGGTTTCTTGGGTTTTTTATTGGCAGCCTTTGCGTTTTTGTGCTGCTCCTTCATATTTTCAACCTTAACGGTGAGAAGCTGGCCGAATTCCATACCCTTTGACAAAGCGTTGCCGGGAACCTCGGTGTGAACGTGAACCTTGATGATCTCGTCGTCGTTAACAACAACAACGCAATCGCCGATCGTCTTTAAGAAATCGCGAAGCTCCTCGGGGTCGGTTTCGATTTCGGCGTCTCTGCCTACGATAAATTCGGTGCAGTAAGTAAACTCGATGTCGTCGTCAAATTCGGCGGCGGCGCTTTCAAAGGTTTCAAGCGTGGGTTCGTTGGTTTCGTCGTATTCAACAACCACGCCGTCCTTAAAGAAGCTGAGCATTCCTTCAAATATTGAGCAAAGTCCCTTGCCGCCGGCGTCAACCACGCCTGCCTTTTTAAGCACGGGAAGCAGTTCGGGTGTGAGTGAAAGCGCGTCGTTTGCCGCGTCGGTAATGGTCTGCCAAACATGAAGAGCGGAGGAGTCGTCGTTTGCAGCCTCAACCCCTGCCTCGTAAGCCATGCGCGCTACGGTGAGGATCGTTCCCTCGGTGGGCTTCATAACAGCCTTGTATGCTGCTTCTACGCCGATCCCGAGCGCAGCGGCAATGTTTTTACCGTTGACCTGTTCCATTCCTTTAAGTCCCTGAGCAAAGCCGCGGAACAGAATTGAAGTGATAACGCCCGAGTTTCCTCTTGCGCCGCGCAGCATTGAGGATGCCGTAAGCTCGGCAACCTCGCCGGCGTTTGTTCCGTCGTAGTCTTCAAGAGCTTTAGCGGCTGCCATTATCGTCATTGACATATTTGTGCCGGTGTCGCCGTCGGGTACAGGAAAAATGTTCAGGTCATTAATGTGATTTTTCTGAACGCTGATGTTGTGCGCTCCGGATATCACTGCCTGCTTTAAAATCTCTCCGTTAATCATAAATGCACATCCTTTTTATGTACTGATGATGGTGATACACAATTTCATACATTATCATTATACATTTTTCCGCAAAATTTTTCAATAGCTATTTGTTAGATAAATGTTAAAAAATTACCTATTCAATGCGTATACTTTCAGCACTTTTGCAGAGTGCGCTCTTTTCGTCAACGTCAAATATCACCGCTTCAAGCTTGCAGTCTCCGCTTGCAATGTCAAAACGCTGAGGCAGCTTTGTTTTTAACTTTTCTATTATAATTTCGGTTTTTACGCCGAGTACGGAATTGATCGGTCCGGTCATTCCGACGTCGGTTATGTAGCCCGTGCCCTTTGGCAGCACCTGGGCGTCGGACGTTTGAACATGGGTGTGGGTACCGAAAACCGCGGTAACGCGTCCGTCAAGATAATAGCCGAGCGCGCGCTTTTCGCTGGTGGTTTCGGCGTGAAAGTCAACTATTATTATTTTGCCCTCCGCTTTTTCAAGAGCCCGGTCGGCGGTTTCAAAGGCGCAGGCAAGTCCGCTTTCTATGTTCATATTGCCCATGAGGTTTATTACGGTGATAATGCGCCTGCCCGTGTCAACGTTGATAATACCGTGCCCGGGGGTAGTGCCCTCGGGAAAGTTTAGCGGACGCGCCACAAACGGGCTTTCGTCAAGGTAATCGAAAGCCTCTTTGCGGCGGAAAGCGTGGTTTCCGAGCGTTATGGCGTCTACTCCGCTGTCGAACAGGTGTTTTGCCGACGCGGGGGTTATTCCGTTGCCGTCGGCGGAATTTTCGCCGTTGCATATTACAAAATCTATGCCCTTTACCCTTTTCAGCACGGGCAGCTTTGAACGCAGAAAGCTGCAGCCGATGTTGCCCACAACGTCGCCGATGCACAGTATTCTCATAATAAACCTCCGTTTTCAGAGTGATCGGTGGCTTGGTCAAACAAAGCCACTTTTATTTTACTCCTCGTTCACCGTGAAATCAACAGTCTTTGCGATATTT
>CADAYK010000034.1 GCA_902792105.1 uncultured Ruminococcus sp. | reverse complement strand
TTTTTATTTGCAAATGAAGCTTTTTTATATTGCGGCAAATTTGCACGGGAGGTGATTTTGTGAATCCGAAAATGAGCGTGCTCAGAAAAAAGGCGATGGCGCTGCCGCTTTTGCCGGGCGTTTACATTATGCACGCCGCAGACGGCGAAATAATTTACATCGGCAAGGCAAAGGCGCTTAAAAACCGCGTCAGCCAGTACTTCGGTTCCCAAAACAACCACCCCGAAAAGGTGCGCCGCATGGTCTCAAACGTAGATGACTTTGAGTATATTATCACCGACAGCGAATTTGAGGCGCTTATACTTGAATGCAGCCTTATCAAACAGCACACGCCCAAGTACAACATTCTGCTTAAAGACGACAAGGGCTACAGTTATATCCGCGTCAGTCCGGGCGACTGGGGCAAGCTGAGCTATGTGCTGCAAAAAAAAGACGACGGCGCCGAATATATCGGTCCGTACAAAAGCAGCTTCTATGTAAAAAGCGCGGTGGAGGAAGCGAACAAGATCTTTATGCTGCCAACCTGCAACCGCAGTTTTCCGCGCGACTTTCGCAAGGGCAGACCTTGCCTGAATTATCATATAAAACAGTGTATGGCGCCCTGCACCGGCAGGGTAAAGCTTTCCGATTACCGCGAAAGCCTGCACCAGGCGCTTGACTTTTTAAAAGGCGGTTCGTCAAACTCGGTCAAACAGCTTACGGCGCAGATGGAGGAAGCCGCCGAAAACCTTGAATTTGAGCGCGCCGCGCGTATCCGCGACAAGATCCGCGCCGTAAAGCGCATGGGCGACAAGCAAAAGGTAGTTGCCAACAAGGTGCTGGACGAGGACGTGATCGCGTCGTTTTCAAACGACGGAAAAACCTGCTTTCAGGTGTTCCGCTTTGAGGGCGGCAGGCTGTTTGACCGCGAAAGCTTTATTTTTGACAGCGGCGACGAACAAAGCGACACCGAGGAGTTTTTAATAAGCTATTACACGCTGCGCGGCGATGTGCCGAAAAATATAGCGCTCGGCAATCCGCTTGACGGACTCGACGACGTTGCGCGCTGGCTCAGCGAAAAGCGCGGCAACAAGGTAAACCTCACCGTGCCGCAAAGAGGAGAACAGGCTCAGCTTGCGGCAATGTGCCGTTCAAACGCGGCAGAGGCTTTGGCTCAGCAAAAGGGAGCCACCGTGCGCGAATACAGTGTGCTTGAGGAGCTGCGCGAGATCCTCGGACTCGACAATATTCCGGAGTATATCGAAAGCTACGATATTTCTAACCTTGCGGGTACCGAAAACGTAGCCGGCATGATAGTGTACAAAAACGGAAAGCCGCTGAAATCGGCTTACAAAAAGTTTAAAATCAAGGGCTTTGACGGGCAGGACGACTACGCTTCAATGGCTGAGGTGCTGACGCGCCGTTTTACCGAATATTACAACGCAGAGGAAGCGGAAGAGGGCTTCGGCAAGCTTCCCGACCTTATTCTGCTTGACGGCGGACAAGGTCAGGTGGCGGCGGTCAAGGAGGTGTTCGGGAAAATGAACATCAGCGTTCCGCTTTTCGGTTTGGTAAAGGACGACAAGCACCGCACGCGCGCGGTGACGGGCGACGGCGGCGAGATCGCGATTAATTCAAGGCGTCAGCTTTTTACCTTCCTGAGCAAAATGCAGGACGAGGTTCACCGTTTTGCGATAGGTTATCATCATCAGCGCAGAAAAAACTCAACCTTTAAAAGCTCGCTTACAACAATTGACGGCGTGGGCGAGGTAAGGGCAAAGGCTTTGCTGAAATATTTCAGAACGATTGATAATATCTCAAAAGCCGACCTTGAAGAGCTTAAAAATGCCCCTAAAATGACAAAAGATACCGCTTTGGCAGTCTATAAATATTTTCATCCGGACGTGGAATAATTTTTTAATAAAATATTGTTGTAAAATATTTTGGTTTATGATATACTATAAATCAATAGCGTAAAAGGAAAGAAGCTTATGCGTGTAATTACAGGAACAGCAAGAGGAAGAAGGCTTGAAACTCTTGAGGGCGAGGACGTGCGTCCCACCACCGACAGGGTAAAAGAAGCGGTTTTCTCAATAATACAGTTTGAAACCGAGGGACGAACCTTTCTTGACCTGTTCGCGGGCTCGGGACAAATGGGAATAGAAGCGCTCAGCCGCGGAGCCGAAAGCGCTTACTTTGCCGACAATTCAAAAAAATCGGTCGAAACCGTAAGGCGTAACCTCAAAACCACAAGGCTTGAGGATCGCGCAAAGGTTTTTCACACCGATTACCGCAGTTTTTTGTCGATGTGCCCCGAACGTTTTGATATTGCCTTTCTTGATCCGCCTTATTCAACCGGAATTTTGCCCGACGCGCTCGGAAGAGTTGCCGAATGTATGAAGGACACCGGTGTTATTATCGCTGAAAATCCGGTAAATGAAGAAATTTTATCGAATTACGGCGAATTTGTACTTGACAGACAGTATCGCTATGGTAAAATA
This sequence comes from uncultured Ruminococcus sp., assembly GCA_902792105.1. Lineage (GTDB taxonomy): Bacteria > Bacillota > Clostridia > Oscillospirales > Acutalibacteraceae > Ruminococcoides. The sequence goes on along the minus strand of CADAYK010000034.1, from coordinate 19,100 downwards.
AAAATATCCACATTCAGACACAAGGACTTTAAAAGATGAAAAATATATCAGTAATCTGTCCGGGCAGCTTCGACCCCGTAACGCTCGGTCATCTCGACATTATAACACGCGCTTCAAAAATGTTTGACCGGGTATACGTCGCGGCGCTTGTCAACTCGTCAAAAAACCCGAGCTTTTCAATTGAGGAACGCATGGAGCTGATGCGCGAAGCCGTTAAAGGCTTGCCTAACGTCGAGGTTGTAAGCTTTGAAGGTCTGCTTGCGGATTATTGCCGCAGGAACAAAATCGACGCTATTGTTAAGGGACTGCGCGCTGTCAGCGACTTTGAGTATGAGTTTCAGATGGCGATCGCCAACAAACGGCTTAATCCGCAGCTTGAAACAATATTCCTCACCGCGGATTCCGATTCAATGTACCTAAGCTCAAGCATGGTTCGCGAAATAGGAAGGTACGGCGGCGACATAAGCAATTTTGTTCCCGAATGTGTTCACGACAGAATTGTGGCAAGACTAAAGGAAAACAGGTAATTATTAAAAATTTAACATAAATCATTAATAAAAAATAGGAGTGGAAGAAATGAAAGTTGACGATTTAATTTTACAGCTTCAGGATTTAATAAATGACGCAAAGGCTGTCCCGTTTTCGGGCGGCAAGGTTATGGTAAACAGCGACGAGGTTTACGACATAATCGACCAAATTCAGGATTCAATGCCGGCAGAGGTAAGACAGGCAAAGAATATTGTTTCCGACAGAAAGCAGATCCTTGCCGAAGCTAACCGCGAATCAGAGAATATTATCCGTTCCGCAGAGGAGCGCAAAAAGGTTATGCTCAACCAGAACGAGATCGTTCGCGAGGCTCAGGCAAAGGCAAAGGAAATCGTTGACGACGCAAGGCAGAAGTCAGCCGAAATCAGAAAAGCCGCTAATGTTTATGTTGACAGCATAATGAAGCGCACTGAGGAAAGCCTGTCTTCACAGCTCAGCGAGGTTAAAAAGACACGCTCCAACATTATCAACTCTCAAAAGGGTAAGTCAAATTAAGCGATACCGCTCAAATTGCGGCGGTGCGGCGTGCCTTTAACGGGCTGCGCCCGCCGGAAAAACAATTGTATAAATTATTATGATGAAAAAAGCGTGCGCAATATGCGCGCGTTTTTTTGTTTACAAGGCTGTATATATCAGTTAGGTTAACTTGTACACAAACAATTATATATAATTATTCATTATGCATATTGAATATATTATTAAAATATTATAAAATAAGAATATATGTCATAAAATTTATTCATAAACTTAACTTTCGGGAGGGATAATAATGAAACGAATAATTGCGGTATTTTTGACAATTACGGTTTTTATGCTTAGCTTTAGCATATCTGTTTTTGCAAAGGAAAAAACAAAAATAAGCGATACATTGCAGAACGCAATGTCCGAGGCTTCCGACGACGCAAAGCTTGAGGTGCATATTTGGCTGTACTGTCATATTGACGAGGATGAGGTTTTTCGTCAGGCGGTCAAAGAGTGCGGATATATCGGCGGCTTGCCTGTTAATATGACGCTGGAGGAAGTTTACGCGTACAAGGCGGCTTACAACAGGATAGTTTCCGAACAGGAAGCGGCGGTAAGCTATAATTTTGTCACGAAGCTCGGAATCGGCGAAGATGATATTGTATATCTCGGCAAGCATTCATTGGTGGTTTTAAAACTGACAAAAGCCCAAATCAATGAAGCGGAAACCTTTAGCGAGGTCAGCAGTATTGACTACGCGAATAACGCTCCTGCCGAAGCGCCTGCCGATAAGCCTGAAAACTCAAAAATATATGAAGAACAGGTAAAAAACATTCATCCGTTCCTTTACAATTACCGGGAGCTGTATTATCACGCAGGCGATGACGGCGTTGTTGACTGGGCTCTTATTACAGGCAGTACGGCAACGATGGTTGACAAAGCTCTGTATATGGTAATCGGTAACCGAGTTGTAATAAAACCGCAGAGTATAAGTCCGTTTGGACACGGATATGCCGTGTATGATGTTAAGCAAAACACGGTAAAGGCAGTTTCCGCCGGTATGTTAAGTCAATATGACGGGCTTGAAGAAGCCTTTAATAAATACGGCTGCGGAAAACTGATCGGAGATTTGGACGGAAATGATGAGATAAACATTGCGGACGCGACAATAATACAGCGTTGTCAGGCAAAAATGCGTGAATATCCCGACAGCGATACGATTCAGCCGTATGAGGAGGTTGACGGCGCGTTAAAGTATTATTCCGACTTTAACCGCGACGGTAAACGCGATATCAGCGATGCTACGGCTATTCAGCGTTACCTTGCCGGATACTCTCATCCGCAAAGTTAATTAACAAAATTATTTTCAACCGCGGTTGATCGCTTATACTAATTCCTGATAGAAAGTGGACGCGGCAAGGCTGGCGCCTTGCAAGGACGACAACGCAGTATTGTGGAAAATAGACCGCAAAGATTGGCTACTTTTTATTAGGTATTAGTATTAAATGTCAGCCGCGGCTTTTTTATCCGCAAGCGACCGTCAGGGACCGCATACAAGAAAAAGAAGAATAAGGCAACACCGCACAATTCAAAGCGCACGGCTTGCTTGAATATTATTCCGTCAGCTTGCCCAAAAAACCTCGGCAAGGCGACAGCCTTACCTCGATTTATTTGTACAATCTGACGAAAAATCTTGCTGCGCAATCCGCACACCTGAATTATGCGGTATTGCCATAAGAATAACACTCTAAGGCTTTGGCGGCACAGCCGGGTAGAGCTTCGTAGCATTATATGATACTGTTTCAGCAAATATTAAATAGGGAGGCAAGCAATCCAAACGTTATTCATTTTGCCCTCACAGCTTCATATATATCTATTCTTTCTCGCGAAACACCGATATTATCAACTAAACGGGCATCAAGAACGCGAAGTGAAAAATGCCCTCACAGCTTCGCATATTTCTATTCTGTCTCGCGAAACGCCGACATTATCAACTAAACGGGCATCAAGAACGCGAAGTAAAAAACGCGAAACACCGATATTATAAATTAAACCGATATCAAGTACGCGAAGTAAATTTGTAATAAAAATTAAAATTTTGAAAACTTTGTCTTGATTTTTCTCTGTACATGCGTTATAATATTACCACATGGTGTCATAAAGTGACATACAGGTCATTTTAGTGGCATTTAAGTGACAATTATCGTTGTATAGGAGGTGGGCAAATGTTCTCGGGTATGTCAAATCATTCAATAGACTCAAAAGGCAGAATAGTTTTGCCCGCCAAATTCCGTGAAGAGCTCGGCGAAAGCTTCTATCTTGCGCGCGGCTTCGGAAATTGCTGCGTACAGGTGCTGTCAAAGCAGAAGTTTGACGAAATTTCCGAAAAAATAAACGCGCTGCCCGTAAATAAGGCAATGGCGCTGCAGTATGTTTTTACCGCGACCGCGGTTGAGGTTACCCCGAACGCACAGGGCAGGGTAATAATACCGCAGACACTGCGCGAATTCGCGTCTTTGGAAGGCGAGGCGCTCGTGATCGGAATGAATACACGCCTTGAAATATGGAGCAAACAGAAATTTGACAGCTTTATGGCTTCGCAGGATGATATTATCGGCGAAGCGCTGAATCTGCTCACATTCTAAGGAGGACGCTATGGAATTTGCGCATGTTCCGGTTCTCCTTAAAGAAACGATTGAGGGACTCGGCATAAAAGAAAACGGAATATATGTTGACTGCACTGCCGGCGGCGGAGGTCACAGCAGCGAAATACTAAGGCACCTTACAACAGGAAAGCTTATTTCGATCGATCAGGATCCCGACGCCATTCAAACGCTTACCGAAAGGTTCAAGAAAAATGAAAACTCCATTATAGTTATGGGCAACTTCGGGAATATGAAGGACTTGCTCGAGCTTAGGGGAGTCGGGCGTATTGACGGCGCTTTGTTTGATATAGGCGTGTCGTCGCACCAGCTCGACACCGCTTCGCGCGGTTTTTCGTTTCACGAGGATGCGCCTCTTGATATGCGTATGAGCCAAAGCGGAATAAGCGCCGAAGAGCTTATAAATACATTGTCGTTTGAAGAGCTGAGAAAAATAATTTTTGAGTATGGCGAGGAAAAATACGCCAATTCAATCGCAAGGGGAATTGTGACAAGGCGCGAACAGTCGCCCATAACAACAACCCTTGAGCTTGCCGAGATCGTAAAGGCTAATGTGCCGCAAAAGGTGCGGCGCGACGGTCACCCCGCGCGAAAAACCTTTCAGGCGATACGCATAGCCGTAAACGACGAGCTTACGGTGCTTGAAAAAGGTCTTGACGACGCTTTTTCGATGCTTTCAAAGGGCGGCAGACTTGCCGTGATCACCTTTCATTCGCTTGAAGACCGTATCGTAAAGCAGAAAATGGCGGACTGGTGCCGCGGCTGCACATGCCCGAAGGACTTCCCGGTTTGCGTGTGCGGAAACAAGCCGAAGGCACGTCTTGTGACCAGAAAACCGCTTTGTGCAAATGAAACAGAATTGATTCAAAACCCCAGAGCAAGGAGTGCAAAGTTGAGAATCTGTGAAAAAATTTAAAAAATTTCCTCTCAGCTATGGACAAATGAAAAAACTTGTAGTAAAATTATAACAAAGTTGTAAAGAATATTACAACCCTACAAATTGTGTATAATAACTTTGTAATTACTATATATTCGATAATGTGTCAAAATTGCCGTTAAATCGGACAGATTGTGTGTTTAACAGTTGAAACTAATTGTTAAAATTTTGAAACTTTTTTACATATTAGAATAAAAAGTTTCCCAAGTGTGTTTTATGAAAATTTTGTATAAAGAAAGGCCAAGGTGCAAACATGGCATATGAAAACCGCAACGCTGCTTATGATTTGAGCTTGTTTGACGAGGACCTTACAAATTCCTCGGCGGCTCCAAAGCGTAAGCAGGATGAGCAGCCTGTAAGAAAAAGCAAAAGAAAACAAAAAAACAAGGTTGTTCAGCTTCCCGAACAGGAGCTTAATAAAATAAGACGCCGCAGGCACAACCCCGTAAAAATCGCTGTGGGTACGCTCTCGGCGGCTATCGTAACCTTTGTTATCGGCATTATAATTGTAGGTCAGGTTCAGCTGACAGAGCTTAACCAGGACATCATCACAGCCCAGGCTACACTGGCAGATACCGAAAGCATTTACACGCAGAACCAGATGAAAGTTGAGGCCAACCTCTCAAATGCTGAAATTGAAAAGTACGCAACCGAGACGCTTGGCATGACCAAAGCCTCAAATGCTCAAAAAGAGTTTGTTGCGATTGAGGAAGGCGATAAGGCGGAGGTTTCTGCCGCTGATAACGGAAATATTTTTACAAGATTCTTTGAATCAATATTTAATCTTTGGTCATAACATTCATTTCAATTTAATAATAATGTAATGAAAAGAATGAGAGTTAAGACTGAGTCTTGACTCTCTTTTACTTAATTCTATTATAATCACCGCTGTTTAATGCTTGTAATAAGCGCAGCGGTTCAAAGGGAGTCATAATTTGGCTGAAAATGAAAACAAGGCTAAAAAGCCTAAAAAGCCTAAAAAACATGTTGAAAAAGGTCCCAATCAAAGACTAAGACAGCGGTCGGCGGTTTTGATTATCATAATTTTGGTAATCGGATTCGGCGCTGCTTTGTCGCGTCTGGCGTTTTTGACATTGATCGATGGCAGCAAGCTTCAGGAACGCGCGGTAGGCCAGCAGCTGCGCGACACCACGCTGACCGCAAAGCGCGGCACTATCTTTGACTCAAAGGGTACGGTGCTTGCCGAAAGCGCTTCGGTGTGGCAGGTAGTAATGGCGCCCATCAATTTTGAAAACGATAATCAGCGCGAGGCTTGCGCAAAGGGGCTTTCCGAAATTTTAAAGCTCGACTATAAAAACGTGCTCGAAAAAACTCAGGAAAAAAGCTATTACGTTGTTGTTAAGCGAAAAATCGAGGTTGAACAGCGCGACAGGGTTATTGAGCTTCAGGAAAAGCTCAGCAAGGACTACGACTGCGGAAATGTTATTTCGCTGCTTGACGATTATAAGCGGTACTATCCTCACGATACCCTCGCTTCCTGTGTAATCGGCTTTACCGGCGCGGACGAACAGGGACTTGAAGGCGTAGAGTACAAGTATGAGGATTATCTTGCCGGCAAGCCCGGACGAATAATCACCGCGATAAATGCGCGCGGCGCGAATATGCCGTTTCAGTTTGAACAAAATGTCGACAGCGAGGACGGCAACAATATTTATCTTACAATTGACGAAAATATCCAGTCCATTTGTGAAAAATACATGGCGGAAGGCATTGTTAACAACAATGTTCTCAACCGCGGCGTTTGCATAGCGATGGACGTTAATACGGGCGCTGTTCTGGCTATGGTAACAGCGAACGGCTACAACCTTAACGACCCGTATTCACTGCCCGAGGAAACTCAGAAAAAAATTGACGAGCTTCCCAAAAAGGAGCAGGAAAAAGCCGAAAACGAGGCTCTTTCGGCAATGTGGCGAAACAAAGCCGTTGCCGACACCTATATGCCGGGCTCGGTATTTAAAATGTGTACCGCGTCAATGGCTCTTGAGGAAGGTAAAATCACCGATTCAAGCTCGTTCTTCTGCGCGGGCTCGGTCACATTCGGCAAGGACGTGATCCACTGTCATGACACGGGCGGTCACGGCACCCAAAGCTTTGTGCAGGCAATATGCAATTCCTGCAACCCCGCGTTTATTCAAATAGGACAGTTGGTCGGCGCCGACAAATTCCGCGATTATTACGCCGGCTTCGGCTTTGCCGAAAAGTCGGGAATCGACCTTCCGGGCGAGGCTGAGGATACCTTCTGGGAAGAGGGACAAATGAGCGAGGTCGACTTTGCGGTTGCTTCCTTCGGTCAGAACTTCCAGATCACCCCGGTAAGCATGATCACCGCCTGTGCGGCGGTCGCAAACGGCGGCTATGTGCTTCAGCCGTATGTTGTTCAGAAGATCACCGACAACAAGGGCAACGTAATCAAAAATGTGGAAAAGAAAGTTAAACGTCAGGTTATCTCAAAGGAAACCTCCGATAAAATGAACGAAATTCTCGGATACAACACCCAAACCGCCGGCGCCACCGCAGGTTATGTGGCAGGCTACAAGGTTGCCGGAAAAACCGGTACCTCCGAGAAAATAGGCGTGCAGAAAAAGCTCAGCTCCTTTGAAGAGGACTACATCGCTTCATTCTGCGGTTACGCGCCCGCCGACGATCCGCAAATCGCAATGCTTGTGTTCTTTGACACACCCGACGGCGGAGCATACTACGGCTCGCAGGTCGCTTCACCTGTATTCATCAACATTATGTCCGAGGTGCTCCCGTACCTTGAGGTCAAAACCGACTATAACGAGGACGAACTCGCGTTCCTCGATACTTCCGCAGGCGACTACACCGGTATGACTGTTGAAGACGCCCAGGCGGCGGTTGCAAAGGACGGTTTCACAGCCACGGTATACGGCGTCGGCGAAAAGGTAATCGCTCAGATCCCGCCTGTGTCCGCAAACCTTGTTTCGGGCGGAAGCATTGTGCTTTATACCGACGACGAAACCAAAAACAACACCAAGGTGACCGTACCCGACTTCAACGGAAATTCCGCTGTTGAGGCAAACAGCCTTGCCGCAAGCTATGGGCTGAACGTCAGCTATAAGGGCGCGGTGAGCTCGGGCGGAACGTGCAGTGCCCAGGACGTTAAGGAGGGCACCGAGGTTCCTGCCGGAACCGTAATTACCCTTACCTTCTCGGCAGCGTCCGGCGGAGGCTTTAACGACTGATTTTATATATTTAAATATATTTATATAAAAGGATTCGCAGGTTATTATTAAGGAGAGGACAGATAAAAATGATAGTTTACGGCGTTTGGACGTTTTGCGCGGCGATTCTCGCCTTCGTGATCTCGGCGGTTGTCGGAAAATTCTTGATCCCGTTTCTTCACAAGCTCAACTTCGGGCAGACTATTCTGGAGGACGGTCCCAAGTGGCACAAAAGCAAACAGGGCACTCCGGTCATGGGCGGAATAATGTTTATTGTCGCGATCGTGTCGGTGGGTTTGATCAGTACGATCGTTTACATGCTGACCGGCAACGAGTTTATCGACACCTACCGCGCCGATTTAGGCACCGAGGTGATCTATATCTTCGCCGGAATCGGTCTTGCGCTCGCGAACGGTTTGATCGGATTTATCGACGACTACACCAAGGTTGTAAAAAAACGCAACCTCGGTCTGACGGCAAAGCAGAAGCTTGCACTGCAGTTTGCTTCCGCTGCTATTTACCTTGCTGTGCTCGGATTTTCGGGCTGCGGAACCTCAACGATTATTCCGTTTGTCGGCGAGGTTGACCTCGGATTCTTCTATTATATTATCTCTGCGATCGTAATTGTCGGCATTGTTAACGCCGTTAACCTTACCGACGGCGTAGACGGTCTTGACGGATCGATCACTTTCTTTGTTGCCGTCGGATTTATGCTGATAGGCAGTTCGACCTACGCGCTCGGACTCACCGCATTAAGCGCGGCTGTTGCCGGCGGATGCCTCGGCTTTTTGGTGTGGAACTTCCACCCGGCAAAGGTTTTCATGGGCGACACCGGTTCGCTGTTTCTCGGCGGAATCGTGTGCGCGATGGCTTTTGCCACAAGAATGCCGATATTGCTGCTGCCGATGGGAATCGTATACCTTTGCGAGATGTTCTCGGTGATTCTTCAGGTGAGCTATTTCAAGATCACTCACGGCAAACGCCTGTTTAAAATGAGTCCGATCCACCATCATTTTGAAATGTGCGGCTGGAGCGAGGTCAAAATCGTGGCGGTTTTCAGCTTGGTGACCGCGCTGTTCGCCGCGTTATCATTCTTCCTTGTGATTATCGGCACTAAATAAACTATTAATCGTTACTCCCGGGAAAGGGGTTAATGCTTTGGCTCCAAACTTTAAAATGCTGCTCAAGGGTGACGTCAACCGGATATACGACGACGAATACCAAAGAGCGCAAAACGCCAAAAAAGAAAAGTTCTTTGTGCGCCGCCCGCGCCAGAGAAAAATGAAAAACGCCAAGTGGTTTGACATAGGTATGGGTATTGACCTGCCGTTTTGCATAATCATTTTTGTGCTGCTTACAGTGGGCACGATCATGATGTTTTCGGCAAGCTACGCCTTTTCCTATTACACCCAGGGCGACAGCTATTATTACCTTGTCCGCCAGCTTATTTTTATTGTGCTGGGCGTAGCGGCAATGGTGGTAATGTCGCTGTTCAATTATAATAAGCTGCACCAGGCTGCTCCGGTGGTTTTGGGTGTGGCTTACGCTGCGTTAATGATCGTTCTGATTTTGCCTTCGGGCGAGGGCGGTGTAAAACGTTGGATCCCGCTGGGAATGTTCAACATCCAGCCTTCCGAAATAGCAAAATTCGCGGTAATTCTTTTCTTTGCCCACTGGGCAAGTAAGTATTATAACAAAATGCAGCTTCCGAAGTACAGCGTTCTGCCCGGAATTATCATTTTCGGCAGTATCGCGGTTCTGCTGTTCCTTGAGCCGCATTACTCGGGCATTGTAATTATCGGAATGCTCACCGTGCTTATGCTCTATATCGGCGGCATGAAAACAAAATATCTCGCCATTGGCGGAATCGCCCTGATAGGCTTAGTACTGCTGCTTGCGGTGACGGGCGGACTAACCTACGCCATGAGCCGTATGGACGGCTGGGGACAGTCGCTTGAATACACGACCGAGGAAATGTGGCAGACCACCTGGCAAACCAGAAACTCGCTTTACGCCATAGGCAGCGGCGGCTTGTGGGGGCTGGGGCTCGGTCAGTCGCGTCAGAAATATTTATATCTCCCCGAACCGCAGAACGACTTTATTTTCGCAATCGTCGTTGAGGAGCTCGGCTTGATCGGAGCGACGATCATCCTGCTGATTTTCGCGCTTCTTGTTTGGAGGGGAATCACCCTTTCGCTGCGCGCGAAGGACAAATTCGGCAAGCTGCTCGGAATAGGTCTGACTTCGCAGATAGGTATCCAGGTTGTGCTGAACATTCTCGTAATCACCGACTGGCTGCCGAACACGGGTATCAGCCTGCCGTTCTTCAGCTACGGCGGCTCATCGCTGATCATGCTGCTCGCGCAGATGGGCATTGTGCTTTCGATTTCGCGCACGGCAAACATCGAAAGACAGTAATTTTTTAGGAGCATATTATGAAGGTTTTACTCGCAGGCGGCGGCACTGCAGGACATATCAACCCTGCGCTCGCAATTGCAGGCTACATTAAGGAGAAACGCCCCGACACCGAATTTCTGTTCATCGGAAACGCTGACGGAATGGAGCAGCGGCTTGTTGCTCAGGCGGGCTATCCCATAAAATCAATTAAGATCAGCGGCTTTAAACGCGGACTTTCCCCAAGGGACACCGTTGAAAATATTAAAACCGTAAAGCTCGCGGTCAAATCGACCGCAGACTCAAAAAAAATAATCAAAGAATTTGATCCGGACATTTGCATCGGTACGGGCGGATATGTTTCGGGACCGGTGGTCAGGGCTGCTTCAAAGCTCGGTGTTCCTTGCCTGATACACGAGCAGAACGCCTATCCGGGCATTACCAACAAGATGCTGCGCAAACGCGTAAAAAAGGTCATGGTCGCAGTAACGGCGGCAAAAAAGTTTTTCGCGGATGTTGACACCGTGGTGACCGGAAATCCCGTTCGCGGCGAGATCCTTACGGCGGACAAGGAAAAAAGCCGTGAAAAGCTCGGCCTTGACGACCGCCTTGTTGTGCTTTCGTTCGGCGGAAGCCTCGGCGCGCAAAAGGTTAACGAGGCAATGGCGGACTTTGTTGCGCGAAGCGGCAGAGACGGACGTTACCAACATATTCACGCTTACGGAAGCTACGGCGACTGGTTTCCTGATCTGGTCAAGGAAAAGGGAACCGACATTGAAGCGTGCTCAAATCTTGACATAAGACCGTATATTGACAATATGCCCGAATGTATGGCGGCTGCCGACCTTGTGATTTGCCGCGCGGGTGCCATCACACTCAGCGAGATCCAGGCAATGGGCAAGCCGGCAATACTTATTCCGTCGCCTAACGTTGCCGAAAACCATCAGTACCATAACGCTATGGCTTTGGTTGACGCGGGCGCGGCTGATATAATAGAAGAAAAGGACCTTACGGGCGAGCTGCTGATGCAAAAGGCCGACGCGATGCTTTCCGACCCGCAGGTTCTTGAAAAATACACCGAAAACTCGCGCAAAATGGCAATTGTAAATGCCAACGAGCGTATTTATTCCGTAATGAAAAGGGTGCTTGCAACATCCTGATCTGCCCTTATCACACATGCGCTCCTCTCACATAAAATATAAAGAACTTTTATTGAGAGGGTGTTATTGTGTCAAAGCTGATAGTGGCAGGCCGTCAAAAGCTCAGCGGCGCTACGGAGGTTCAGGGAGCGAAAAACAGCGCGCTTCCGGTGCTTGCCGCCACCTTGCTTGCAAAGGGCGAAAACGTAATTTATAACTGTCCGGTTTTGTCGGACGTTGAGGCTTCAAGCCGTGTTTTAAGGTACTTAGGCTGCACGGTCAACCGCAGCTCGCACACTCTTGCGGTCAAGAGCGCAGGCGCGTGCCGAGGAGATATTCCGGATGAGCTAATGCGCAAAACCAGAAGCTCCATTGTGTTTTTGGGAGCGCTTCTCGCCTCAGCCGGAAACGCAAGGCTGTCGCTCCCCGGCGGATGTGAAATAGGTCAAAGGCCTATTGATATGCACCTTAGGGGATTGCGCGCTTTGGGTGCGCTGATCAAAGAAAAACACGGCTACATCGAATGCAGCGCTCCTTACGGACTCAGCGGCGCGCGGATAGCATTGTCGTTTCCGAGCGTGGGAGCGACCGAGGACATAATGATCGCCGCGGCAACCGCAAGCGGCACAACAACCATAACAAACGCGGCGAGGGAACCCGAAATTTGTGACCTTGCCGATTATCTGAACAAATGCGGCGCCGAGATTTACGGCGCGGGCGAGGGCGTAATCGTTATCGAAGGGGTAAAAGAGCTTCACGCTTGCTCCCACACGATTATTCCCGACCGCATAGCTGCCGCCACGCTAATGAGCTGCGCGGCTGTTACAGGTTCTGAAATCACGCTTAAAAACGTGATCCCCAGCCACCTTGCAGCGGTAATTCCCGTGTTTGAGGAGGCAGGGTGCACTGTTAAAAGCCACGGCTGCGAGCTTGCATTTTCGGCTCCGCAGCGGCTTAAATCAATGAAAACCGTTCGCACAATGCCGTATCCGGGTTTTCCTACGGACGCTCAGGCTCCGCTGCTTGCTGCGGCTTGCGTTGCCAAGGGCACAAGCGTGTTTGTGGAAAACATTTTTGAGAACCGGTACCGCCACGTAAGCGAGCTCATAAGAATGGGCGCTAACCTGAAAACCGAGGGCAAGGTTTGTGTTGCCGAGGGAGTTCCCTGTTTGTACGGAGCAAAGGTCGAGGCTACCGATTTAAGAGGCGCGGCTGCGCTTGTTGCCGCGGGACTTTGCGCGGAATCTGCTACCGTGATCAGCGGAGTGAGGTTTCTTGAAAGGGGCTATGAAAGCCTTGAACAGACCTTGTGCGGGCTCGGCGCGGACGTAAAGAAAATTTAAACTTACAGAATAAGGAAAGTTATGAAGAAAGGAGGGTTGACCGTGGCTTTGGACTCAAAGGATAAAAAGGAGCTTGCTAAACGCAGAAAGGAAGCGGCTAAGCAGGCTCAGCAATATCACAAAAATCAGGAGAAGCGCAAAAAAGAAAGCGCTAAAAAAGAAAAACCGAAAAAAGATAAAACAAAGAAGGAAAAGTCGAAAAAGGAAAAAACCAAGCCAAAGAAAAAAGTAAGCAAAATTGAAGAAGCGGTCAATTCCGGTAAGGCTTCAAAATACGAAAATATCAGCCGTGAGGAAAAGTTCATGCGCGAAAGCGAGGAGCGTATCCGCAACCTCAAGCCACATGATTTTGAGGACGGCTATTACATAGATGAATACGCTGAAAAACAGCGGCAGAAAAAGCGGCTTAAAATCATCCGCAAGCAGGAGCGCGAGGTTATCAAGCGCAACAAAAAGCCGATGACCAACAAGCAGATCCGCAAGCGCAGAATTATTATTTCCGCTTCGATTTTCCTTGCGGTAATAGTTATCGGAGTGATCTTGAGCCTTACGGTTTTGTTCAAAACCGAAAAAATCGACATTGAAGGCGACGAGTATTATTACGACAACCAAATAATCGGTTTTTCAAATGTCAGCCTTCAGCAAAATATTTTTATCGCGGCGCTGAACAGCACTCCCGAAAAAATCAGCGAAAATCTTCCTTATGTGGAAAAGGCTGAAATAGGGGTTGCGATCCCCGACACGGTGACAATTAAAATTACAAACGCCGTGCCGAGCTACGCCGTTAAAGACGGCAACGAGTTTTTAATTATCAGTTCAAAGGGCAGGATCCTTGAAAGAACCGGCCAAAACGCAAAGAACCTTACCGAGCTTGTGTGCTCCGAGGTTGAAAACAAGGAGCCGGGAAGCTATCTTGTTTTTGCCGACAGCAACGTTTCCGATATTCTTGAAAGCGTGGCAACAAGCCTGTCCGAAAACGGTGTGGATAAGGTAACGGCGCTTGATATTAAAAATTTGAACGACATTACGTTTAATTACGACAATCACATTACGGTCAAGCTCGGACTTCCCGAGGATTTGAACTATAAGATCCGCACGGCGATGAAAATTATCGACGAAAAGCTTGATCCGAATAAAACGGGCGCAATTTACGGCACGCTTGACGTTTCGACCTGTGCCAAAAACAAGATGTCGCACTATAAGCCCGCCGATACCGGACCGCCCACGACCGTGCCTGCCACGACCGTTCCCACCGAGGCGACCGAGCAAACTACTCTTGACCAAAACGGCAACGCCCTTAATAACGGCGGAGGCTACGATTACGGCGCGAACGGCAACGCCCTTAATAACGGCGGAGGCTACGATTACGGCGCGAACGGCAACGCCTACGATAACGGCGGAGGCTACGATTACAGCGCCGGCGGCAACGCCTATGATAACGGCGAAGGCTACGATTACAGCGCCGGCGGCAACGCCTATGATAACGGCGGAGGCTATGATTACAGCGCCGGAGCCGACTACAACTGGAACGCAGGATATGACGCCTACTCCGCAGGGCAGTGGTAATACTTATCCTTAACTAAGATTTCAGCATCTGTTGCGTAAAATACCGTATAACCGCGTTGTCGTCCCGGCAAGGCTGAAAACCGCGGAAATAATCCCGTTATATTTGCAAACAATAAAAATGTAAGTAAAAAACCTTGCAAAACCATTGATATTTTTTTAAAAGTGTGATACTATATTAAATAACTTATGATTAAATCACGCTTTGCGGCTGAGCCGCGCTTACTTAATCAGTATCTTTAACTATTGATAATAGATTCAAGGAGGAAGAAAAATGGCTTTTGAACTGGAATTGGAAAATGAGTATATGCCTAAAATTAAAGTAATCGGCATCGGCGGAGGCGGCGGCAACGCTGTTAACCGCATGGTTGCGATGGAGGTAAAGAACGTTGAGTTTATCGCAATCAATACCGATGAGCACGTTTTAAGACTTTCAAAGGCTTCACAGAAAATACAAATCGGCGAAAAGCTTACACGCGGCAAGGGCGCAGGCTCAATGCCTTCGATCGGTCAGAGCGCTGCCGAAGAGAGCAAGGATGAAATCGCGGGCTTGCTCAAAGACACCGACATGGTGTTTGTAACCGCAGGTATGGGCGGCGGAACAGGTACCGGCGCAGCTCCTGTTGTTGCTAAAATTGCCAAGGACATGGGCATTCTCACAGTAGGCGTAGTTACAAAGCCGTTTGCTTTTGAGGGTAAAAGAAGAATGACTCAGGCTGAGCAGGGCATTGCCGAGCTTTCAGCTTGTGTAGATTCACTCATTATCGTTCCCAACGAAAGACTTAAATATGTTTCCGACACAAGCATAACACTCCAAAACGCTTTCGCTATTGCGGACGACGTTTTAAGACAGGGTGTTCAGAGTATTTCCGACCTTATCCTTCTTCCCGGTCTTGTAAACCTCGACTTTGCCGATGTTACCTCAGTTATGAAGGACGCAGGCTATGCTCACATGGGTATGGGCAGCGCTACCGGCAAGGACAAGGCTATAACCGCTGCCGATATGGCAATTTCAAGTCCGCTGCTTGAAACCTCGATCGACGGCGCAAAAGGTCTTATCATCAACATCACAGCTTCCTCCGACGTAAGCCTCGACGATATCGACGCGGCTTCTACAATGATCAAGGACAAGGTATCCGAAGACGCCAATATTATTTGGGGTGCGGTTATCGACGACAAGATGGACGACCAGATGAGCGTTACCGTTATTGCAACAGGCTTTGGCACAGGAATTGAAACATCAAGACCTAAGCCCACCGACAATGTTATTGTTGATACTCCCGAGCCGAAAAAGGCAGCTCCTTCAAAGGCTACCAAGGACACAACCGACGACGAGGACGACACCTTCTACGACATTATGTCTATCTTTAATAAATAATCAGTCTTTTATGCTCCCGATGCTTTCGCACCGGGAGTTTTTTTCGTGAAATATATTACAAATTTTTACTGAAAATCAGCATCAAACACAAACAGACGAAATTCATATGACAAATGAAAAAATTATATTTTTCATTAAATTATTGACAAATCTACAATAAAAATATATAATAATAAAAAACAAGGAGGTTTTATTTTATGAAATGTTCACATTGCGGAGCTAATATTCCGGACAATAATAATTTTTGCACAAAATGCGGAAACGCCGTTGAGCGTCCCTACAACAACAATACAGATGAAATGGAGACAAGTGTTTTGAATCAACAAAATAATCCCTTCAATCAGAATGACAACAATTTTGAGGAAAAAACTACAACAGGCTGGTCGGATAATCAGCCTCAGTATCAGCAAAATCCGCCGCAGTATCAGACGCCGCCCCAGTATCAGGTGCCGCCTCAGTATCCAACCCAGCAGCCTGCTTCGGTAAATGTTTACAATATGGCAAACACAGAAAGCGAGCCTGTGTCAATCGGCGGATGGATCGGCGTTTTTTTCCTTTCGCTTATTCCGCTTGTGAATTTGATTATGCTTTTTGTGTGGGCGTTCAGCTCCTCAACAAAGCCTTCACTCAAAAACTTTGCGAGAGCTCAGCTTATTTTGATGTTGATCGCCGTTGTTATCAGTCTTATTTTCTACTTGATCTTTTTCATTCTTCTCGCAAACGCAAGATAAATCACCCGGCGCATACCGATTAAGCAACGGTTATGCGCCGCTTTTATGATGGCTGATTTAAAAGGTTTTTTCTAATTTGGAAAAATAATCATTGACATATCGCTTTTGGTGAAGTAAAATAGTATTGTTTCCGTAAATTGAAATCTGAAATAAAGCTTAATGCAGAGGTTCGGACAGGTTATTTATGGAGAAAACCGTGAAAATGCTGATAAAATAATGGCATAAAATACTATTATTTATATAATATGCTTAAATAAATTATTTTCTCGGAAATTTTTTTGCTTTAATTCTTGCAATTGTGTAACCTTTATGGTATTATAGAAAAGGATAGTTGCCGAAAACGGAAATTTCCGTTAAATGGTATGCTGTATCTTCTTTGCACTTAAGGTTATTTAATTGCGAAAATCTGTAATGAAAGGGAGGTAGATACGTGAATATATACGAATTGGTATATAAGAGGATTCAAAAATCCATGTATGTAATCATGATGATTTTGATCCCCGTAATTGTAGTTGGTATTATTATAACTACATCGTGTATCAATGTCGGCGATCAGTATGTACCCCCGGATGTTACTCAAAAATCAAACAACAGCAGCCAGTCACCTTTTTATAACCCCTTGCTCGGAAGCACCAATCCCGTTGTGGGAATCGCGGGCGCTGCCTCTGCGGGAGGAAGCAACGGCGCTTTGCCGTATAACAGGTCACTGAGCTATTATATTGACAGTAACAGTCAGCCGGCTGCTCCAAGGGCGGCAACGCGCACTAACAGCAATTCTTCAAACAGAGCTGCAACACAGCCCACTACTGTTCCTGTTACAACAGCACCCAGAGCTACAGATCCGACGGAAACCACCGTACAGCCGACAACGGTTGAGCCTACAACAGTACCTGTAACTACAGAACCGGCTATGACGACCGTACCTGCAACTACAGTTCCGCACACTACCGTGGCACCCACAACAGTTCCGCGTCCGACAGCGGCACCCACAACGGCACCGCGTCCGACAATTGCACCCACAACGGCAGCTCCCACAACAGAGGAGCCGACTACGGTCGAACCTACTACCGAGCCTACGGAAAGCACAGCTCCGGTAAGTACCGAGCCTACGGAAAGCACGGCTCCCGTAAGCACCGAACCTACAGAGAGCACCGCTCCTTCAAGCACGGCAGAGGCTACCACCTCAATGGGCACAACAGGCGGATCGACAACCGGTGCGGTAACCACCGAAGGCGAGACCGACGCAATGTATCCGACCACAGATTCTTACGGAGGATACTCAACTCCCGAAGCAAGAGAGTTTGCTAACAAGCATAATTACGGTGATTCTCAGAAGCTTGCGGGCAACGGAAGCGCAAACCTTGCAACCGAAACAAAGGTTGGAAGCTCCAAGATCTCTCCCGAAACTCTGTCGGCAATCGGAATCATTCTTATTATCGTGGTTACAACTATGCTTATTGTTGCTTATGTGTTAAAAGACAAAAAAAGAATCCTTGCAAGGCGCCAGCCTTGCTGCGTCCTTCGCCTTGTCTTGCGAAAAATATCCTCGCAAAATATAAGTCTACTTTCTATCAGGAATTAGTATAAAATGTGACAAATAAAAAACGGCATACACACTAAACCCGGTGTGTATGCCGTTTGAGTTCGCGTATTATTCTGCCGCTTCGGTGTCTTCTTCAAGTCTTCTGTTGCACTTTTCGCAGAACATTGTGTCGGCGTCAAAAATCTTGAAGCCGCAGGCGGGACAAACCTTATGTACGGGAAGCTTTTCCTCAACAACGGTTTCTTCCTCGGATTCGCCGCCCTCCAAATCAAGTCTTCTGTTGCACTTTTCGCAGAAAATCATATCGAGATCCTCGGTGGTAAAGCCGCAGCTCGGGCATACCTTGACCGGGGGCTTTTCCTCCTCCTGCATGGGCTTGCCGCAGTTTGTGCAAAAACGGATGCCCTCTTTAACAGCCTTGTGGCAGTGCGGACAAAGCTCCATTCCGGGAAGTACCTTAACGGGCATTTTAGCGCCGCAGTTGTTGCAATAAAGGTCGTCCTCCTCAACCTGTGCGCCGCAGGTTTCACAGAAGGTGTATCCTAAAATCGTACCGATTTTAATTTTGTTCTCTTTGATTTTTTTGTTGGAATCATTAATTCTTCCGACCGCTTCACCGATTTCGCCTTCGGTAGCGTTGGGATTCTGCTCGTAATAAAGCTTGCCTATTTCAAGGTAGTTTTCCTGTATCGATCTTTTTTCGTTGTCGATTGACCTTGTAAGCTGATCAATTTCATCGGTGTGCTGAGCCTGAATCGCAAACCTTTTTTCAATTACGCTGATGATAAGTTCGTCTAAATGTGGCATTGGATGTTCCTCCCGAAAAGATTTATGGTAGATTAATTCAGTCGTTACAGCTTGTGCGTACTGTAATAATTCCTTACAAATTATACAACATATTGTTTTTTATGTCAATCGGTAATTAATTATATAATTAACTGTGTGGTTAGGTCTATTGTAAAAACCTGCGGCTTTTGATATAATGAAACCGTAAAAAGAAAAAGGATGATGATAATGATAAAGGGCGAAGTGAAAACCGGCAACACAAAAACGGATTATTTCAGGTTTGGAAACGGAGAAAAACACCTTGTGATACTTCCCGGATTGGGCATACAAAGGATTAATTTTTCCGCCAAAGCAGTGGAATCAGCTTATGCCTGCTTCAAGGAAGATTACACCGTTACGGTTTTTGACCGCA
>CADAYK010000033.1 GCA_902792105.1 uncultured Ruminococcus sp. | reverse complement strand
TCGGTGATCTCATTATCGCTGCCGTCAAAGTACCTTTGTATTTGATGAGACAGACAGCACACCATACTGGTGTTAGCGTTCTGGCTGTCCTTTTCCTTTGCGCGTCCGACGAACTTGTGTCCCGAGAGAAAAATACATTCCTCCTGCTTAAAGTCCGTCACGCCCTCGGCGTTCTTGACCGCGTCGGCAGCCTTTACGGTTCCTCCGCTTCGCTCAAAAACAGTATAGTCGCTGACTCCCGCCTTGTCAAAAAAGCTGTCGAGCGACCCTGTCACAGCTGTCAGATTCATCACGCTTGACGAAATGAACATCACCGACAATATCACAAACAACAATATGATAAGGTTCATTGTCTTTTTGCGTTTCAGGTCGCGTTTTAAGATGTCAAAAAACATATGTCTTCTCCTTTTCTGCCTATTATTGTATCACAAAATCCGCTTTTGTGAACCTCGCAGTTTGAGTATAGCGGAGAAATTATTAAATAATCCTTAAATGAAAAAATTTTTCAAAACCTTATTAATAAATCAAAACTCTGCCCGAATCAGGCATTATAATAAGTTCTGACAGTAACAGACCGGCAAAGCCCTTTTCAGGAACTTCGCCGGTCTTTTTGAATATTATTGCAGCATATAAAAATATGACAGAGCAGTGCGAATTGCAACTTAATTATCATTCGGACATTTTCCGGTCAAAAGCGCCACCGTCTCCACATGAGCAGTTCGGGGAAACATATCGCAGGGTGTAACCTCTTTTGTTACATAGCCGTTTTCGGCAAAGTATTTTAAATCTCTCGCGAGAGTGGCAGGGTCGCAGGAAACATATACCACTCGCTTAGGACCCATCTTTTTTATTGTTTTAACAAGCTCTTCGCCGCAGCCCTTTCGCGGAGGATCAAGCACAACCACGTCGGGTGCAGTTCCCTCTTTTCGCAGCTGTTCGGCAGCCGAGGGCGCATCAGCACAAATAAACCTCGCGTTTTTAATTCCGTTCGCTTCGGCGTTCGACTTAGCGTCGGCAACAGCGTCCTCAATGATTTCAACGCCTACAAGTTCCCTGCAGTTCTCAGCCATTGTCAGCCCGATCGTACCGGTTCCGCAATACAAATCGAGCAAAACCTCGCCGCCGCTGAGTCCGGCATATTCCCTTGCCTTTGCATACAGACGTTCAGCCTGACCGCGGTTGACCTGCCAAAAAGAGAACGGAGAAATCTTAAACTTTAATCCGCAAAGCTCGTCTGTAATATAGCCGTTGCCGAACGCAACTCTGTTTTTTCGCCCGAGAATTACGTTTGTTTTTTCTCTGTTAGAATTAAAAATTACTGTTTTGAGGGTCGGAAGTGCTTCGCGAAGCATTTTTACAAGCAAATCCTCATGCTTTAAACCGTTTCCGTTTACCACATAGCATACCATAAGCTCATTTGTAACCTCGCCGAGTCTGATGTAAAGATGGCGCAGCCTTCCTTTTCCGGTCAGCTCGTCATAAATATCGGTACCGGTTTGAGCGATAAAATCACGGGTGACATCAATAACGGTGCCGAATATTCCGGGCTGCAGCAAGCACTCGCCGCAGTCGATTATGCGGTGGCTGTGAAAAGCATAGAAACCGATAATAGCCTTGCCGTCTTTATCTCTGCCGACCGGGAGCTGGGCTTTGTTACGGTAACGGTCCGTGCGTTCGCTTCCGATAATCGGTTTGAATTCCGTTTTTATTCCGCCTATTCGTTCAACCGCATCGCGCACCTTTTGACTTTTGATTATTAGCTCTTCCTCATAACCGATATGTCTCCAAACGCAGCCTCCGCATTTTGAAAACACGGGACATTCGGGAGTTATCCTCGCTTTTGACGGCTCAATAAGCTTTTCGGTTTTTCCGAAGGCATAGGTCTTTTTCACCTTTAAAATGCGCGCGTCTATAATATCGCCGACAGCGGTCATCGGGACAAACACAGTCATATTATCTTCGGTTTTGCCTACTCCGCTTCCCTCGGCTGTCGCGGATACAATTTTTAATCTAACAATATCGTTTTTCTTCATAATAAAACAATCCTGAACAAACTGATTTTTATGTTATTATTTTACCATTTATGTCCGTGTTTGGCAAGAAAATATAAAAAATACCGAAAATTCCGTTTAGGTATTTATTTTTTGGGAATATGAGTTTATAATAGTAACGGAAAGATAAAATCACCATACTATGTATGGTTGAAGAATGCGGGGAAAAATTATGAATTATGATAAGCTTTTAAATGAAATAAAAAGAATACATTTTATCGGGATCGGCGGCAGCGGAATGTGTCCGATAGCCGAGATACTTATAAGCGAAGGCTTTGAAATCAGCGGTTCAGACATGAACGAGGGCGAAACTCTTGAAAAAATGAAAAGCTACGGAATTCCGATTTTTATGGGACACGCGGCTGAAAACATTAAAGGAGCCGAGCTTGTTGTATATTCCGCGGCGGTCAAGGAGACCAATCCCGAACGTCAGGCGGCAAAAGAACAGGGAATTCCCTGCATCGAGCGCAGTGTAATGCTGGGAGTAGTTACAAGACGATACAAAAGAAGCATTGCGATCTCAGGCACTCACGGCAAAACCACAACGACCGGCATGCTTTCACAGGTTCTCATCGGAAGCGGATTTGACCCTTCTGCCATTATCGGCGGCAAGCTTCCGTTTATCGGCGGCAACAGCTATGTAGGTCAAAGCGACATAATCGTATGTGAGGCATGCGAATATGTTGACACCTTCCTTGAGCTGACGCCGTTTATCTCGGTTATCCTTAACATTGACGCCGACCATCTTGATTACTTTAAAAATCTTGACAACATCAAAAAGTCATTTAACAGGTTTTCCAAACAGACAACGGGACTGCTTGTTATTAACGGCGACGATCAAAACACTCTTGACGCTGTCAGGGATGTTGACATAGAAAAAATCAGCTTCGGTTTCGGCGAAAGCTGTGATTACAGAGCGGTAAACGTAAGCGCGGACAAGGGCGTTCACGAACAGTACGACCTGCTTTACAAGGGTGAAAAAATCACAACCGTAAAACTGATCGTTCCCGGAAAGCACAACGTTTATAACTCGCTTGCTGCCGCGGCAACTGCTCATTACCTCGGAGCTACCGCAAATGAAATCTCCGAAAATCTCCACAAGTTCGGCGGAGTTCACAGACGCTTTGAAATTCTCGGAACTCCATGCGGAATTACGGTTGCGGACGACTTTGCTCACCACCCCACCGAGCTTACCGCAACTCTGAACGCTGCGACGAGCATGGGCTTCAATAAGGTTTGGGCTGTGTTCCAGCCGCATACCTTCTCGAGAACAGCAATGCTGCTTGACGACTTTGCAAAAGCGCTTCAAATCCCGGACGTCGCGATCATCTCGGAAATTCTGCCTGTAAGAGAGACAAACACCTACAACATTTATTCGCGCGATCTGGGCGCGAAGGTACCGGGTTCGGTTTGCTTGGACACCTTTGAGGAGATTACCGATTATGTTTGTAAAAACGCTCAAGAAGGCGATTTGATACTTACCATGGGCGGCGGCAACGTTTATATGTGCGCCAATATGATTTTGAACCAGCTTAAATATACAGAGGAAAACAAGATTTAAAATTTTAACCGGCAGCGTGTAAGGCTTTTACACGCTGTTTTTTTATGCAAAAAGCTCCCCTCCGAATTAACGGAAGGGAGCCTTTTTTAAAGGTTAATCTTTAGATTACTATTGTTATGATATATTTGTTATAGTCAGTCCAGCCTGAGGTGTAACGTGAGAGAATACCTGCGTCGGCGCCGTTAACTTTTCCGTCACGGTTTACGTCGGCAGCTTCCCAGTTCTTGATAAGCTTATCGTAGTTGCCCCAGCCCGAGGTGTAACGCGAAAGGATACCTGCGTCGGCACCGTTTACAACGCCGTCCATATTAACGTCGCCGATCAATACCTCTGTGCCGAGCTTAGGAATAACCCTCTGCTCCTGCAGCCATTCTCCGCAGCGTGTGCAGCGGATACCGTCTGTAAGACCTTCTTTTTCCTTTGTTGCGGGATAACCCTTAACAATCTGGAAATCATGTCCGAGAGCAGAAACTACTGTCTGCGCCTTGATTACCTCATGGCATACCGAGCAATGGCTGCCTTGGGTAAGTCCTGTTTCAGTACAGGTCGCGGGTACTGCCTTGTCAATTACAACAGTGTGCTTGAGCTTCGGAATAACTTCCTGCTTTATGAGCACTTCCTTACATACAGAACAATGCATACCGACTGTAAGTCCTGTGTGCTGGCAGGTTGCGTCAACAGCCTGGTCAACAACATAGGTATGACCTTTGGCAGGGATGATATCCTGCTTCTTGATTACAGTGTTGCAGCGTGAGCAGTGGCTGCCTTCGGTGTATCCTATTTCGGTACAGGTAGCAGCAACAGCTTTATCAACAACAACATTGTGTCCGAGAGCCTTTACAACAGTCTGCTGCTTAATTACTGTGTTGCAGCGTGAGCAGTGGCTGCCTTCGGTAAGACCTGTTTCTGTACAGGTTGCGGGAACAGCCTTATCAATAACTACGCTGTGTCCGAGAGCCGGAACTGTTTCCTGCTTCTTGATTACTGTTTTACATACCGAGCAGTGGCTGCCTTCGGTAAGTCCTGATTTTGTACAGGTTGCGGCAACAGCCTTGTCGGTTACAACAGTGTGAGCTGTCTTGGGAACAACATCCTGCTTGATAAGCACTTCGTTGCAGCGTGAGCAGTGGCTTCCCTGTGTAAGACCTGTTGATGTGCAGGTTGCGGGAATAGCCTTGTCTGTTACAACTGCGTGACCGAGAGCCGGAACAACATCCTGCTTCTTGATTACAGTGTTACATACCGAGCAGTGGCTGCCTTCGGTAAGTCCTGATTTTGTACAGGTTGCGGCAACAGCCTTGTCGGTTACAACAGTGTGGTTTGTTTTGGGAACGATTTCCTGCTTTACAAGGATCTGGTTGCAGCGTGAGCAGTGGCTTCCCTGAGTAAGACCTGTTGATGTGCAGGTTGCGGGAACTGCCTTATCGGTTACTGCTGCGTGACCGAGAGCCTTAACAACCTGCTGCGCTGTGATTACTTCACCGCAAACCGAGCAGTGACTGCCCTGTGTAAGACCGGTTTCTGTACAGGTAGCGGGAACAGCCTTGTCAATTACTACAGTATGTACATGCTGGGTAGGAGCTTGTGTAGGAGCCTGTGTGGGCGCCTGTGTGGGTGCCTGTGTAGGAGCCTGTGTGGGAGGCTGTGTGGGTGCCTGTGTAGGAGCCTGTGTGGGAGGCTGTGTTACAGGTTCGGTGGGGTCGCCGGGAAGTGTAACCTTCATTGAATAGTCTTTAAGATTCATCTTTGAAAGCTCTGTTGTGCTAAGCTCAACTGTTGAATTCTTAACAACCGAAAACTCCTGGTCGATCTTTGTTTCGTCATTCATTTTTAATCTGATAACGTTCAAATCAACAACGGTAGTTCCGCTTGCGCCTTCGGCAACGTCAAAGATAACGGTAATGAATACGGCAGGCTTATTGTTTGCGCCGTAAGCCTTGATCCTGTTATTAACCTCTGAGAATTGACCGGAAACGCTGCCGTCCACGCCAAAGGGAACATCGACAGGTGTTGTACACTGAATATATGCCCCCAATACCGGGAACATTGACGCTTTTGTGTTCGCGGTCTTGTTATAGATTAATACGTCGGGATCAAAGGTGAGCTCGAAATCGCCGTTGTAAAGAGAATAACCGGGATAGTTGATCTCATAAAATACGGCAATATGCCTGGTGTCCTTAGTGTCATAAGTCTGAACGTGTGTGCCGAAAAGATTTGAAGTAGTCTTAACGGTAAACTTGGTTGATTCTTCGTCTCCGGGCAGCTTTGTAGCTTCGGAGTAATCGTTCACGTTCATTGCCGCTAAGGTAGTGTTGTCAATAAGAATCTGATACTTCTTTGCAACAGCAACCGAATCATTTTCGGGAAGCTTGGTTTCGTCGCAAATTCTCATTGTCTTAACCTTGAGATTAACGGTTGTGTTTGCCGCTTTACCGCTCTTAACATCAAGAACAACCTTGAAGAATACGGCTGTTGAACCGCCTGAGCCGTATGCCTTAACTCTGTTGTTAACTTCGCTGAAGTTACCGGTAATGATACCCTCTTCGCCGTAAAGCGGAGTAGCGGGTGTTGTGGGAACGAACAATGCGCCCGCAACAGGGCAAAGCTCATCGTCCTTGTTCTCACTTTTGTTGTAGCTGAATACGTTTGGGTCGTATGATAACTCAACATCAGCGTTAATGATCGCTGTTTTTGGCATATTGAGTTCATACACTACCGTAATATGCTTTGTGGACGTGCTGTAGCTTTTAACATCGGTACCGAAAAGGTTTGATGTTGTGGTAACGGTAAAGTTACCTGCAGCTGCGTCATCTGTATCGGCAACGGCAGCGGAAGCGGTCAGCGGCATTGCCGCAATCGCGCCGATGATGAATACAAGCAGAAGCAAAAACGATAGTTTTCTTTTGTGTGACATGAAAATCCTCCTTCAATGTATTTGATTACCTCATAATTATAACATACTTTTCCATTATTAGTATTCCAAAAATTCGAATTAGTATTTGTACATATTACACATACTATTATTCTGATATAGAATCAAAAAAACACCTCAACATGATTCTGCTCATGCCGGGGTGTTTTTTTGTTTAGTTTGTATAAGTGATCATGCACGCAATTTTTTGCAAAAATTTACCAGTTAAAAAGTCTGTTCCAAAGATCGTCGTTATCCTGATATTCCCTGAGAGTATCGGAATCCTTTTCCTCGGGCTGAGCCGAAGGAGAGTATTCTTCAAGCTTATAACTGATTTCGTTTGATACTCCGTTGCGCTTGATCTCAAAGGTTACAGTGTCGCCCACCTTGCTGTCCTTAAGCACCTTGTCAATATCTGACTGCGAGGTTACTTCGGTTCCGTTGACCTTCTTTATGATATCGCCCTTTTGCACGCCTGCCTTCTGAGCATTTGAATTCGCGATTACCGATGTTACATAGCAGCCGGTCTCGCCTATTCCGTAATAGAATGCAGTGTCAAGCGAGCTTATGCTTTCAACTTCTACGCCGAGGCTGATTTTACCGGTTACATAGCCGTATTCCTTAAGATCCTTGATAACTTCTACAACCTTGTTTGCCGGAATCGCAAAAGCAATGCCTTCCACCTCTGTAGCGCTGTCTTTAGCGTTTACTATACCGATAAGCTCGCCGTTAGCGTTGAAAAGTCCTCCGCCTGAGTTACCGGGGCTGATTTGAGCGTTGGTCTGGAGCAAAGTCATATTTCTGTTCTCGATCGTAACCTCACGGGCAAGCGCCGAAATGATTCCGTCGGTGACTGTGCCGCCGAGTGTGCCGAGAGGATTACCTATTGCCACAACATAGTCGCCTACCGCGAGCTTTGAGCTGTCGCCGAAGGTAGCTGTGGAAAGTTTGTCGGCGTCTATTTTAAGAAGAGCCACATCGGCATCCTTGTCGCTTCCGACAAGTGTAGCGTTATAGGAAGTAGCGGCGTCTCTGAGTGTAACCTTAATATTCTGTGCTCCGTCGATAACGTGCTGGTTGGTAACGATGTATCCGATACCGTCCTCGTTTGAGATAATCACGCCTGAGCCTGCTCCCTTTTGAACATACTGACGTGCAAATCCGCCTGTTACGGTTTGCTCGGTGGCAATCTCAACCACGCTGTCAGCGGTCTTTTTAACTATGCTTGAGGTTGTTACCGCTCCGCTTTCGTTTGACGCTTCGGAGTTTTTGGCGTTCTCGGACGAAACCTGATTGATTTTAAGGCTTCCGTCAGAAGAGGTTGTTGTATTTGCCGAATTCATCATGCTTCCGGCAATAAAGCCTCCGCCAACGCCTGCCGCAGTTGAGAAGATCATTGCCACTGCTACTACAGCGGCGACAAATTTCTTTGATGCGGGCTTGCTTTCCTTCTTTTCTTTTTTACGCTTTGGCTGAACTGCCGACTGTGTATAGTCCTGATAGCTTCCGGAAGAATAACCGTTTGCTTGGGAATATCCGCCGTAATTATTTACTCCGGCGGTTTGGCTGTAACCGTAATCGGTTTGACTGCTCTCTTTAGGAGTGGAGTAAGCCTGATCGTAATTATTGGGATTGTGCGGAGCGTCGCTGTTGTTGCCGTTCACATATGAATGTCTGTATTCTCCGTTTGTTTCGGTTGCAGAGTTCCATTCATAGGAGCTTTCTCCTGTGCTTTCGGCATTATAATTATTTGTATTGTATCCGCTGTATTCCCCGCCGTTTGAAGGATTGGTGCTGTATCCGCTGTACTCCTCACCGTTTGAAGGATTGGTGCTGTATCCGCTGTACTCCTCACCGTTTGAAGGATTGCTGCTGTATCCGCTGTACTCCTCACCGTTTGAAGGATTACTGTTGTATCCGTTATATTCTTCGTTGCCGAAAGAATTGTTATAATTATTGTCTGACATATTTTTTCCTCCCTCAGCCGTTTGGCTTATCTTTAATATGAGAATATAATAAAACCCAAAAGTGAAAACTGTATGAAATAATATTGAAAAAAATTATAAAAATTTTGTTACCTTTGTGAGTGAAACAAATGTCAGATTAATTTGTTTATCCGTAAAGATAATGGATTTGAATATTTTTATTATTAATGATATAATAAAAAAGATAAGTAAGGGGGCTTTTATAATTATGAAACGACTTTCATTATTACTGTGTTTGCTGACAGCATTCGGATTAATAATTCAGGGATGCTCGGAGAACAGTCCCGCTTCTTCCGAAAGCACCGCTGCTGCCGCCGCGGCAGAGACTGCTGCTAACGCAAAGATCGATGAAAACAAAACCTACGATTACGAGGTAAAAGAAATTTGGTGCAAAAACGGCGGCAATAAAATCTACGGTCAGGCGTATATTCCGAAAGCCGGCGGAAAGCTTCCGCTGATCATCACGTCGCACGGACTGGGAGCTAATTACGAATCCGGTGCGTCATACGCCAAAAAATACGCGCCACGCGGCTTCGCTGTTTATACGTTCGACTTTTGCGGAGGAAGTAACAAGAACCACGAAAACAAAAGTGGCGGCTCAAATTTGGAAATGTCGGTAATGACCGAGGTTTCAGACCTTGAAGCAGTTATGGAAACGGCAAAAACCTGGGATTTTGTTGATACAAAAAGAATATTTTTGCAGGGCGGCAGCCAGGGCGGTCTTGTAAGCGCGATAACCGGTATTAAGCACGAAGATGAGATCCGAGGACTTATTCTGCTCTATCCCGCTTTTGGAATGTATGATTTTGTGCACGGCTTTTATGATTACGACAATGTTCCCGACGAAATTGAAATCAGTTCGATGACGGTCGGCAAAAACTTTGTTACCGATTTATGGGATTATGACGCGCGCGAGTATTTGCCCGACTTCAAAAAACCCGTAATTATTATACAGGGCAGCGACGACAATATTGTACTTCCGTCATCGTCTGTCGCCGCAAATGAACTGCTTCCGAACTCGGAATATCACGAAATAAAAGGAGCCGGTCACGGTTTCTCGGGCGAAAAACACACCGAGGCGGCTGAGCTCGCGATCGATTTTGTCTTTAAACATATATAATATTGTATATAAACACATAAAAACAGGGTTCTGCGCTGAACCCTGTTTTTATGTGGACTTCGCTTCCTCGGCGGATTTATTTTCTTTTTCCGAATTATCAATTATTCTTTTATTGATTTTAACCGCGTCATATTTACGCTTAAAAGATATTCTGCCCGTAAATTTATTGCCGCAGTTTTTACACTGAAAATCCGAAGTAAAGTTTTTATTGTGCAATCTCCACTTTTTAACACGCCTTGCTACCCTGCCGCATTTTTCGCAGCGGAACTTAAGCTGGTTTTTATCAACCTCGGGAGCCTTCAAATCGGTAATAAAGTAGTTTTTAAAAAGCATTCTGTCATAAAACTCATCACAGTCGGCTTTCATTATATAATCATTCACATTCACCGTGCCGGTGAATTTTTTAATGCATTTAAGGCTGAGCTCAGCGTCTGATTCCGCGCGGTGCTGATCCTCCTCGCTGAATTCAACACCGAGCATTTCGGCGCAAACTCCGAGTCCGATTTGGTTTCCCTCATCGTATTTTCCCATAGCCTTTTCACAGTATTCCTGAATATCGCAGTAACGCTTTAAAAAAGGTATGCGCACCTCATCAAGATAATAGCGGTAGTTGTCGATCAGCGCGTGAATATCGGAGGTTCCCCAGGTCATTAAAACATCATCTCCGAGAAATTCTCCGAATCTCCCGGCGGCTGTTAAGAAATCGACTCCCCCGGCAAGCTCCTCGAACGTAATCTTTGTAAGCTCTTTTACCCTGCCTGAAAGCTTTTTTCCGATTTTCGGCGTTATCAGCTCGGAAAATGTGCCGGTAATATTAAACTCATCGTCAGTCTTTACCGCGCCGAATTCTATTATTTCGTTTACAAAACGATGCGCGGACTTGCTGTATGAGCCGTTCCATTCCAAATCAAGTATTACATAACTCATTTTTTTCGGAACGCCTGCTTCATTCTTTGTTCCTTGGAAAGTATACGCTTTCTCATTCGTATGCTTTCGGGAGTAACCTCAACAAGCTCGTCGTCAGCGATAAACTCAAGACACTGCTCAAGCGACATGATCGTCGGAGGAGTAAGCTTAAGCGCGTCGTCCGAACCGGAAGCACGGGTGTTTGTGATGTGCTTCTTTTTACATACATTAACGGTAATATCCTCTGACTTGGGGCTTGCGCCTACAATCATTCCCTCATAAACCGGTACGCCCGCGCCGATAAAGAGTCTGCCTCTTTCCTGCGCCGCGTACAATCCGTAGGTTACGGTGTCGCCGGTTTCAAATGCGATAAGAGAACCTTGGTGACGCGTTACAATTTCGCCCTTCCACGGCTCGTATCCGTCAAAAACGTGGTTCATAATTCCGTTGCCGTTTGTGTCGGTCAAAAATTCGGGACGGTAACCCATAAGACCGCGAGCGGGTATGCGGAACTCAATGTGCGTTACTCCGCCGTCACGGGTACCCATGTTTATAAGCTCAGCCTTGCGCGAACCGAGCTTTTCCATAACCGCGCCCACATAAGCGTCCGGTACTTCAATAATAAGATATTCCATAGGCTCCTGAATTTTGCCGCCGATTTCTTTTGTGATAACCTCGGGGCGCGAAACCTGGAACTCAAAGTTCTGGCGGCGCATTGTTTCAATAAGAATTGAAAGATGAAGCTCGCCTCTGCCCGATACCTTAAAGGTGTCGGCGCTGTCGGTTTCCTCAACACGGAGGGCTATGTTTGTTTCTGTTTCCTTAAACAGCCTGTCGCGGATGTTGCGTGAGGTAACGTACTTGCCCTCGCGTCCTGCAAACGGAGAGTTATTTACAATAAAGTTCATTGTAACGGTCGGCTCATCAATTTTTACAAACGGCAAAGGCTCAACGCAGTCGTTTGCGCACAGGGTTTCGCCGATGTTCAAATCCTGAATACCGCTTATGCACACAATGTCACCGAGCTTTGCTTCCTCGCACTCGCTGCGCTTTAAGCCCTCAAACTGATAGAGCTTGCCTATGCGAACATTTTTTGTGCTTCCGTCGGTATGGCAAAGCGTTACGGACTGTCCGTTTTTCACCCTGCCGCGCTCAACCCTGCCAACACCTATTCTGCCGACAAAGTTATCAGAGTCGATATTGGAAATAAGAATTTGAAGTCCTCCGTCAAAATCCCCCTGCGGAGCCGGAATTTCATTTATAACAGCCTCGAACAGCGGTTGCATATCAGTTCCGGGCTCATGGTAATCGGTTGAAGCGTAGCCGTCACGCGCGGAAGCGTAAATTACGGGGAACTCAAGCTGATCCTCGTCGGCTCCAAGCTCGATGAACAAATCGAGCACCTCATCAACAACCTCCTCGGGTCTTGCGCCGGGGCGGTCAATTTTATTCAGAACAACAAGGGGCTTTTTTCCGAGGCCGAGTGCTTTTTTCAGCACAAAGCGAGTCTGTGGCATACAGCCCTCAAACGCGTCCACAAGAAGAACAACACCGTCTACCATCTGCAAAATACGCTCTACTTCGCCGCCGAAATCAGCGTGTCCCGGAGTGTCTACAATGTTGATTTTTATGCCGTTATACATTACCGCTGTGGGCTTTGAAAGGATCGTGATTCCTCTTTCGCGTTCGAGGTCGTTTGAGTCCATAACTCTTTCCTCGACATTTTCGTTAGCCCTGAAAACACCGCTCTGCTTTAAAAGCTGATCGACCAGCGTGGTTTTGCCGTGGTCAACGTGAGCAATAATGGCAATATTTCTTAAATCTTCTCTTACTGACATATTATCTCTCCGATTTCAAATGCATTTAAAATAGTTTCCTTTAACCAAATAATTATATCACTAAAGAAATACAATTGCAATTTGTAAATTACATTACTTTTTGTTATTATGGCGGATTATTTTGCAACTTTTTCCCAATTAAAAAGAAATTTTCTATATTTAGTGGGTTAAATTGGTTTTTTTGCTTTACAACTACTAAGGATTGTTATATAATTAACATAGTTATCTTTTATTTTGAGATAGACTATCAATTATCCGGAGGTAAGTTTTATGGGCTTCACAATTGCGCAAAAAATTATTAAAGAGCATCTTGTGAGCGGCGAAATGAAGGTCGGCAACGACATCGGTCTCAAAATCGACCAGACGCTCACTCAGGACGCTACGGGAACCATGGCTTATATTGAGTATGAGGCTATGGGAATTCCGAGGGTAAAAACCGAAAAAAGCGTGGCATACATTGACCACAACACATTACAGACGGGCTTTGAAAACGCCGATGACCACAGGTTTATTCAGTCTGTATGTAAAAAACACGGAATCTATTTTTCAAGACCGGGCAACGGAATTTGCCATCAGGTTCACCTTGAACGCTTCGGCAAGCCCGGCAAGACCTTGATCGGCTCCGACAGCCACACTCCCACAGGCGGCGGAATCGGTATGCTTGCTATCGGTGCGGGCGGTCTTGACGTTGCGGTTGCCATGGGCGGCGGCGCTTATTATATCACTATGCCGAAGATGGTAAGGGTTAACCTTACAGGCAAGCTCAGCCCCTGGGTTTCTGCCAAGGACATTATCCTTGCGGTGCTCAAGGTTATGAGCGTTAAGGGCGGCGTAGGCAAGATCGTTGAATACGGCGGCGAGGGTGTTAAAACTCTTACAGTACCCGAAAGAGCAACTATCACTAATATGGGAGCGGAGCTCGGAGCTACAACTTCGGTATTCCCTTCCGACGAAACCACAAGAGAATTCCTTAAGGCTCAGGGCCGCGAGGAGGATTATACCGAGCTGAGTGCAGACGCCGACGCGGTTTACGATGAGGTTATCGAAATCAACCTTTCCGAGCTTGAGCCTTTGGCGGCATGCCCCCACTCGCCCGACAATATCAAAACGATCAAAGAGCTTGAAGGCAAGACCGTTGATCAGGTTTGCATCGGCTCCTGCACAAACTCCAGTTATCTTGACCTCATGAGAGTAGCTTACATCTTAAAGGGCAAAAAGGTCGCCGACAACGTAAGCCTTGCTATCGCTCCCGGTTCAAAGCAGGTGTTCAATATGCTTGCGCTCAACGGAGCTTTGGGCGATATGATCGCGGCAGGCGCAAGGATTCTTGAAAGCGCCTGCGGTCCGTGCATCGGCATGGGACAGTCACCAAACAGCAAGGGCGTTTCGCTGAGAACCTTTAACCGTAACTTTGAAGGCAGAAGCGGCACAGCCGACGGACAGATTTATCTTGTATCTCCCGAAACCGCCGCTGTATCAGCTATTAAGGGCGTGTTTACAGATCCGCGCTGTCTCGGCGAAGCTGCCGACATCGAGCTTCCCGAAAAGTTCCTCATCAACGACAATATGGTTATAGATCCCGCGCCGGTTGAGGAGATGGACAGCGTTGAGATCCTCAGAGGTCCCAACATCAAGGAGTATCCCAAGACAAGTCCTCTTACCGACACGATCGAAGCTTCATGCTCACTCAAGGTAGGCGACAATATCACAACAGACCACATTATGCCTGCAGGCGCCAAGATCCTTCCCCTGCGTTCAAATATTCCGAAAATCTCCGAGCACTGCTTCACTGTTTGCGACAAGGAATTCCCCGCAAGAGCAAAGACTTTGGGCAAGAGTATTATCGTGGGCGGCGAAAACTACGGTCAGGGCTCATCACGCGAGCACGCAGCGCTTGCTCCGCTTTACCTCGGAGTTAAGGCTGTGCTTGTTAAGAGCTTTGCAAGAATCCACAAGAGCAACCTCATTAACGCCGGTATTCTTCCGCTGACCTTTAAAGACGCTGCGGATTACGACAAGATCAAGCTCGGCGATATGCTTGAGCTCCCGAATGTTAAGGAAGAAATCGCAAATGCTTCCGACATCACCGTTGTTAACAAGACAACAGGCGACTCCATTAAAGCGGAGTGCGAGCTTTCCGACAGAACAAGAGCTATTATCATTGCGGGCGGACTGCTTGACTATACAAAGGAGAACAGCTGATGGACAAGATTAAAATGACTACGCCGCTTGTTGAGATGGACGGCGACGAAATGACCAGAATCATCTGGCAGCAAATAAAGGACACTCTCCTTTTACCCTATGTTGATCTCAAAACCGAGTATTACGACCTCGGTCTGGTAAAGAGAAACGAAACAGACGACCAAATCACGGTGGACGCAGCCAACGCCACCAAAAAATACGGCGTAGGAGTAAAGTGCGCCACAATCACCCCCAACGCCGCAAGAATGACAGAATACGATCTTAAAAGTATGTGGAAGTCGCCGAACGGCACAATCAGAGCTATTCTTGACGGCACGGTATTCAGAAGCCCGATTTTGGTTAAGGGTATCGTTCCCTACATTCCCACATGGAAAAAGCCTATTTGCATTGCTCGTCACGCTTACGGCGACGTTTACAAGAACACCGAGATGCGTGTTGAAGGCGGCAGCAAGGCTGAGCTTTGTGTAACAAAGCCCGACGGAACCGAGGAAAGAAGCCTGATTTTTGACTTTGCAACCGACGGTGTAATTCAGGGAATGCACAATATTGACAAAAGTATCGCGTCCTTTGCGAGAAGCTGCTTTAACTACGCGCTTGACCAAAAAATTGACGTTTGGTTCGCAACCAAGGATACCATAAGCAAAACCTATGACCACCGCTTTAAGGACATTTTCGCGGAAATTTTCGAGAATGAATACAAGGATAAGTTTGAAAAAGCAGGAATCACCTACTTCTACACCCTCATTGACGACGCTGTAGCGCGCGTTATCCGCAGTGAAGGCGGATATATGTGGGCGTGCAAAAACTATGACGGCGACGTTATGAGCGATATGATAGCCACCGCCTTCGGCTCGCTCGCAATGATGACAAGCGTGCTTGTGTCCCCCGACGGAATTTATGAATTCGAGGCAGCTCACGGCACCGTTCAGCGCCACTACTACAAGCACCTAAAGGGCGAGGAAACCTCAACCAACTCAGTTGCTACGATCTTTGCCTGGACAGGCGCGCTGCGCAAAAGAGGCGAGCTTGACGGACTTGACGAGCTTGTAAGCTTTGCCGACAAGCTTGAAGCCGCTACAATCAAGACGATCGAGGACGGAATTATGACAGGCGACCTCTATCTTATATCAACACTTGAAAACAAAACAAAAGTGAACACACAGGACTTCCTTTCCGCGGTTAACGAGCGTCTTGCGGCTTCGCTTTAAAGGAGTAAGTTAATAATGCCGAAAAGCGACAGCATTTCGATGTCGGTTATCAGGCGGTTGCCGCGTTATTACCGCTTTTTATCGGAGTTAAACGACCAGAATGTTGACAAAATATCTTCAACCAAGCTTGCGCAAATTATGAACATAACCGCTTCACAGGTTCGTCAGGACTTAAACTGCTTCGGCGGATTCGGCCAGCAGGGCTACGGCTACAGCGTAAGGCAGCTTCAGAAGGAAATTGAAAACATCCTCGGTCTAAACAATAATTACAAAGCGATTATAATTGGAGCCGGTAATTTCGGCAGCGCAATAGCAAATCACCTTGACTTTAAGCGTCTCGGCTTTGAGGTCACGGCGTGCTTTGACAAGGACGAAAATAAGGTTGGAACTCAGCTTGGCAGCATCAAGGTCAAAAACGAAAGCGAGCTTGAAATATTTTTGACCGGGCATAAAATTGACGCAGCGTTTCTTTGTATCCCGAAAACGAGCGTTGAAGACATTCTCGGCAGGCTTTATAAGCTGGGTATAAAAAATTACTGGAATTTCAGCCATTACGACATCAACGCAAAATACAAGGATACTATTGTTGAAAACGTCCATTTGAGCGACAACCTGATGACTCTTTGTTACAGAATGAATAACCGTTAATATCCGGTCAAAACGGACTGCCGTAAAAAGCAGTCCGTTTTTATCATAGGTTATTATTCTATTATAGAATTATAAGCAAGGTGCGCGGCTTCGCTTTCCATATTGCACCTTAATACATAAAACCTGACCTCAGAATTAAGAAGCTCATCAAAGTTGTTAAGCATGGCATGTGCTGTTTCGGCGTCAACCATGTGCGCAGTCTGAAAATAAAGCTTTTTAATTATCTCCTTTGGGGACGGAACAAAAACAGAATTGTTTTCCGACCTTTCAATAAAAACTATCGCCTTAAGCGGAGCGCTTTCATTAAGAGCTATTCCGCTTCCCCCGTCAAACGGAGTTCCGCAGGCGGTAACCTTTTTGCCGTCAATCTTAATAACAGGCTTGTCGTCGTTAAAAATATGAACCTTATCACCGAATTCCTTTAGCCACAGCCTTGTGTGCGTCGATTTTCCGACTCCCGAATCCGCCGAAAAAAGGTAAGCATTGCCGTTACAAATAATTCCTGATGAATGAACAAGCATGGCATGACGGTTTATTACAGTGCGGTTAAAAGCATTTCCGTAAACAAAGGTTTCCGTTCTGCCAATATCCGGCACAGCCATTCGTTTATCGGTTTTCTCAATATAGCTGTCGCTGACGTTCAGCCTTATTTGCGTTTCGCGGTCGCCGCTGTAAATAAAGCTTTCCGAAAGCTCCCTGAGATTATTGTATTTTGGTGTATATTCGGTAACAAAATCCGCAATTAAATAACGCATTTATTCACGTCCGTTTCAAGATAACGCAGGGTTCGGAAAACAACCGAACCCTGCAATTTTATTTTATTTATTTGGCGCGGGCTTACGCAAGCTGGAAGTCCTTGATATAGCTTTCAATACACTTTTTAATAACGCTCTTGGCTTCCTTTGCGCCGTGAACCTCGGTTACCGATGTTTCCTTGCCGTTTTCAAGCGACTTATAAACCTGGAAGAAATGGCGGATCTCCTCAAAAACATGAGTAGGCAAATCCTCAATATCGTTATAGGTGTTATAGTTAGGATCGTTAATGGGCACGGCGATTATTTTTTCGTCGGAGCTGTTGTTGTCGATCATATTAAGCACGCCGATCGGCTTGCACTCAACAAGAGTCATGGGCAAAATTGTTTCACTGCACAGCACCAAAACATCAAGCGGGTCGCCGTCGTCGGCATATGTGCGAGGAATAAAGCCGTAATTTGCCGGATAGTGAGTAGATGTAAACAAAACGCGGTCAAGCTTAAGCATACCTGTTTGCTTATCGAGCTCGTACTTGTTTTTGTCACCCTTTGAAATCTCGATTACCGCGTAAAAATTTTCCGCTGTAATACGCTTAGGTGAAATATCATGCCATATGTTCATATAATTGTCCCCTATCTTTTATTATCGGTTAAGTTCGTTTTTTAAACGTTCCCTATTATTAATTATAGAAGTAACCGGGTGTATTGTCAAGACTTTGTTTTCTTAACATTATCTAAAATCAGCTTGATTATCTGAATGATTACCGTAGGTGTAACCGCGAGGGCAAGTATTGCCAAGACCTGGTAAGCACCGATATTTACTACGCAGAAAAGACTGTGAAGCGCGGGAACAAAGAGCACCAGCGAAAGAAGCAGTACGCCCAGTACAAACGCGCCGATGCTGCTCGGGTTTGAAGTAAAGCCTGCCTTAAATATTGAACGTTCGGTACGGCAATTGAATCCGTGGAAAAGTCTTGCGAGCGTCAGGGTTGCAAAAGCCATTGTGCTTGCAGTGGCGGCGTTTACGGAATTACCCATGAAGAAAGCTATTATTACAACAACCGCAATGAGCGCGCCCTGGCTGATCATCAAAGCGGCAAAGCTTTTATTTAATATTCCTTCCTTCGGGTTACGCGGCTTTTGGTCGAGCAAGCCCTTTTCGGGCGGCTCCATACCAATTGCGATAGCCGGCAGCGAGTCGGTAAGAAGGTTGATAAACAGCAGGTGAACCGGCTCGAAAGGCACGGGAAGCGCAAGGAATGACGTGAACAGAACGGTTATGATCGCCGCCATATTGCCTGACAGCAAGAACAAAATCGAGTTCTTTATGTTGCGGTAAACGTTACGTCCGTTGGCAACCGCCTTGATAATGGTAGCAAAGTTGTCATCCTGAAGAATCATTGACGCGGCGTCCTTTGAAACCTCGGTTCCGGTTATTCCCATTGCAACGCCGATGTCGGCTTTCTTTAACGCCGGAGCATCGTTGACTCCGTCGCCTGTCATTGAAACTATGTTGCCGCGGCGCTGCCACGCTTCAACAATACGTATTTTGTTTTCGGGAGATACGCGCGCATAAACCGAGATCGTCGGAAGAACCTCATCAAGCTTTTCCTCGCTCATGGCGTCAAGCTCCATGCCCGTCACGGCAATGTCGCCTTCACGCATAATACCGATTTTACGTGCTATTGCCGAAGCGGTGATCTTATGGTCGCCGGTTATCATTATCGGCTTGATTCCTGCGCGGACAGCGTCGGCAACAGCCTGTTTGCTTTCCTCGCGAGGCGGGTCTATCATGGAAACAAGTCCGAGGAAGGTATATCCGTATTCCGACTCTACGCTGAGAGGTTCATCAGAAACTTTATATGCGAATGTAAGAACACGCAGACCTGCTTCGGAATAATCATTATTCTGTTTTAGAATTATATTCTTATCCTCTTGTGTAATGGGGCGGACACCGTCCTTTGTGGCAATGCTGACACAACGGTCAAGGATCGAATCAAGCGCGCCCTTTGTAAGAATATGCGAAACTCCGTGCAGCTTATACTTTGTGCTCATCATTTTACGGTCGGAGTCAAACGGAACCTCCTCAACCCGGTTGAGCGTATCGCGTACAACCGTGTCGTCAATACCGATATTGCGCGAGCTTTCAATAAGCGCGTACTCGGTGGGATCTCCTATTCCCTTTCCGTCAACGATGCTTGAATCGTTGTTGAGGATCATTCCGTAAATAAGCTGACGGTGGCTGTTAAGCTTTAAGTCAAGCTCATCCTCGCGAATGCTTTCACCGTTAATGTAAATTTTCTGCACGGTCATTTTGTTTTGCGTGAGGGTACCTGTTTTATCCGAGCAAATTACAGAAACACAGCCGAGGCTTTCAACAGCCTTGAGGTCTTTAATGACCGCGTTTTCCTTTGCCATTTTCTGTGTGCCCATAGCCTGAACAATTGTAACAATCGAACCGAGAGCCTCGGGAATTGCTGCAACTGCAAGCGCGACGGCATACATCAGCGAACCCATAATGTTGTCGAAAGTCCAGCTCCACTGCTTTTGGAACATGGAAAGAACAAACACCAAAACGCTTATAATCATAATTATGATCGCGAGACGGCTCGAGAACTTGTCAAGACTTTCCTGCAGAGGAGTTTTCTTTTCCTTAGCCGAGTTCATAAGCGAAGCTATTTTACCTATTTCCGTATCCATAGCGGTTTCGGTCACAACAACAAGCGCTCTGCCGTAGGTGACAAGACTGCCTGAGAACACCATGTTTGTGCGGTCGCCGAGCGGTACATCGCCGCCGATTACTGCCTCGCTCTTATCAACATTGGTGCTTTCGCCCGTTAGCGAGCTCTCGTTGACCTGAAGCGAATAATTGTGAATAATTCTGCCGTCGGCAACAACAAGGTCGCCTGCCTCAAGCACAATGATATCGCCGGGAACAACTTCCTTTGAATCGATTTCAAGCTTTTGACCGTCGCGAATCACCTTTGCCGAGGGAGATGACAGCGATTTAAGGCTTTCAAGCGATTTTTCTGCCTTTACATGCTGAACGGTGCCGAGAATCGCGTTCATAATAATAACCGCGAATATAACTATAGTGCTTTCGATGTTTCCCGAAAACATTGAAATTATCGCGGCGATTATAAGAATAATAACAAGCAGATCCGCGAACTGGCTCAGGAAAACCTGCAGCACAGTTTTTTTCTTTCCCTCAACAAGCATATTACGGCCGTACTTTTCAAGCCGCTTCTGCGCCTCTTCGGATGAAAGACCGTCGGTGGTAACGTTCATTTTTTTCAGAACATCATTTTCCGGCATTTGATACCATTTGTCCATATTAACCTCCGTAACAAAAATTTTTCTACAGCGTATCAATAAAAAAAGACTTCTATTGCATACACTTTCCCGCTGCAATAAAAGTCTCGTTCTTTAAGATATATCCGATACCTGCCTCACAGGTATGAGATTGACGAAATATACCACGGCTGTTGCCGCGAACTACTCCCCTTTACCATTAAAATTATATCAGTTTTGGGGAGCGGTGTCAACGGTTTTTTGAATGTCGGGCGGAATTTCTTTCTGAGTGTCGGACGGAATTTCTTTCTGAGTATCGGGCGAAAATTCTTTTTCAACAACCGTAAATGTAATGTCTGGGATTTCCTCGGGAGGCTCTTCATTCTTGACCTTCTTCTTTTTGGGCTTTTTAGGTTTGCTGAGCATTCCCAGAATTATTCCGAGAAAAGCCAAAAAAGCGCCCGCCCCCGAGAAAACAACCGAAAACTCGGGCTCATCAAAGACATACGCAACTAACACCGACAACGCAAGCAAAGGCAGGCAAAGCAGGCAAAGTATAAA
This sequence comes from uncultured Ruminococcus sp., assembly GCA_902792105.1. Lineage (GTDB taxonomy): Bacteria > Bacillota > Clostridia > Oscillospirales > Acutalibacteraceae > Ruminococcoides. The sequence continues at coordinate 3,317 of CADAYK010000033.1, read as the reverse complement.
AGATATTTTGTAGAGGAAATTCATTTTTCGTTTGAATTTAAAGCCTTTCTTTTGCATCAACTTCACCTCACAAATTATTTGCTATGTTCGCGAAATCTTCCAGACTGAGCTTTTCGGCTCTTGCGTTTGACGGCACGTTTGCCGCTTTAAGCACTTCAAGCGTTTTTTCCTTACTAATTGGAAGACCTGAGCTGAGCGAATTGGAAATAACCTTTCTCCGTTGTGAAAAAGCTGCCTTTACAACAGCAAAAAACTTCTTTTCATCGGTTTTAACCGGCGGTTCGGAAAGCACATCAAGCCTGATCACCGCTGAATCCACCTTGGGAGAAGGCATGAATGAACCTGCGCTGACCGAAAACAACATTTTTGGCTTAGCGTAATAATTTACCGAAACCGTCACCGCTCCGCTCATTCTCGAGCCTACTTCCGCGCAGATCCTCTGAGCCGCTTCCTTTTGAACCATAACGGTAATCGCCTTCAAGGGAAGCTTATCCTCAAGAAGCTTCATAATTATGGGAGAAGTGATATAGTAAGGCAAATTAGCGCAGACCACAACGTCCATTCCGTTGAATTCCTCTGCAATAAGCCCGTTTAAATCAAGCTCCATTACATCTGCGTTAATTATTTTTACATTCTCATATTCGGAAAGTGTTTCATCCAAAACCGGCAAAAGCCTTTTGTCAAGCTCAACAGCAACAACCTTTTCGGCTATTTTGCAAAGCTCGTTTGTAAGAACACCGATTCCCGGACCTATTTCGATTACTCCTACCCCTTCGCCTGCCCCCGAAAGCTCTGCCATGCGAGGGCATACAGAGGGATTTACCAAAAAGTTCTGACCGAGGGATTTTGAAAACGTGAAGCCGTGTTTACCTAAAAGCTCTTTAATTGTACCGATGTCTGATAGTCTGTTCATTTTAAAGTCCGTAAGCCTTTCGGATATTTATTCTTTAGTCTGCCGCCCGACGCTTTGCCAAAGCCTGATGTCATGCCGTTAACGCAAACTGCCGTGTAACCGCGAATGCTTCCCGGCACCGGGATTTCCTCGCCGTGAAGGAATGCTTTTATCTCGCCTGATGACGCTTGAAAATCAACAAAGCAGGCGCATTGCCCGGGCTTGGCTGCCATAAAAGCACTGTGGTGCGGTTCGATTCTGTTTTTCACTATTTCGCCGAGAATTACTCCGGCGCGAATTATTCCAAGTGCTTTCCATCTGTTTTCAGGTAAATCAAAATTCTTTGGAAAAATTATAATTTTATCCCTGAGCACTTTGATCTGCTCGCCAAACGGTCTGCCGGTGAAAATGCTGTCATAAAAATTAAGTATTTTTTCGTCCGGTATAGTTTTATTTTCCGTAAAAGAATTATTATATATTTCACCTTTTTTTCTCAGCCTTGCGGCAAAATGCCCCTCGCCGCCATCCATCGGGAAAATACGCCTTGCGTATTCAAGCGTTGGTCTGCCGAAGCTTACACCGGAATCTTCAAGAGAAAAATCAGGATTTTCTTCAAGGAACCGCGTTATGACGCCCTCGTTTTCTTCTTTTGAAAAGGTGCAGGTTGAGTACACCATAACACCACCGCTTTTAAGGGCGTGCCCGGCGCTGTTCAGAATATTAAGCTGGCGTTCGGCGCAGCTTTTTACGTGAGCCTCGCTCCATTCAAATTGTGCCTCGTTGTTTTTGCGGAACATTCCTTCTCCGCTGCACGGAGCGTCTACAAGAACCTTGTCGAACTGCTCCCGCAGCTGTGTGCACAATGTTTCCGGGTGAGCGTTTGAAACAACAGCGTTTGAAATACCCATCCGTTCAATATTCGATAAAAGAATATTAGCACGGCTTTTTACAATTTCATTGCTCCACAACAACCCTGTGCCGCCGAGCTTTGCTCCTATTTGCGTGCTTTTTCCTCCCGGAGCCGCACACAGATCGAGCACCCGGTCGCCGTTTTGCACACCGAGCATTTCGACCGCCGAAGAAGCGGACGGTTCCTGAATATAAAACGCGCCGCAGTGGTGCAAGGGATGGTTGCCCAAGCCCTCTATATCTTTTGGGATATAGAAGCCGTCGGGACAAAACGGTGTGGGTTCAAGCGGAAAATCAAGCGCGTTTTTAAGCTTATCCGCCGTGCATTTTAAAGTGTTAACACGAAGGCCGCGGTAATTATCGGCTTCGTAGTATTTTAAAAACGGTTCATATTCTTCGCCCAAAAGGGATCTCATTCTTAATAAAAACTCATTCATGTGTATAATTCCGTATTTTGGGATAATAATAGTAATAAATTAACAAGGAGGTGTTACAATGGAAAACGAAAAGAATACAAAGAACTCCTGCGATGCCGAAAGCTGCAAGGACGGTGAAAAAAAGAAGCAGACAAAAAACAACGCCGATAAATAATTTTCACCCTCTGCTCCCTCGATCGAGGGAGCTTTTTCGGCTCTTTGATCAGTAACCGAGTTCCTCGTTAACGATTATCACTTTAATTCTGTTTACGTGGCGCTGTTGGGCGCACACAACGTAATTGCAGCAAATTCTGCCGTCGCCGTGACAGCCTTCGCACAGCTCGGGATCATCCTTTTCAAGCGAAACACACTGTCCTTTTTTTGCGCAGTAGGTATCGATCCCGAGACGAATGGTATTTGGAGGAGCAGCCTTTGTCTTAACCCTGTAAATTGCTTCTTCAATATTTTTAACAATCTTGTTAACTCCGCAAACAACGACCACGCTTTTCGGACCGTAAAGAATAGCTGCTACACGGTTTGAGTTGCCGTCAACGTTATACAGCTCTCCGTTTTCGGTAAGCGCGTTCGTGCTTGTAACAAAAACATCTGCGCTGAAGGTACGGCGGTAAACATCCTCGATCTGTTCACGCGTCAAGCCGGGTACACTGCGGTCAAGAAAATTATAATCCGTTGAAGAAATTATGTCGTAAACACCTGTCTGCTTCAAGGTTTCCGAACCGCCGCAGGACACAACGTCACCCTTGTTTATCAGCTTCTTAACAAGCGCACGTGCTTCTTCGCTGTTCTCCGCAAAATAAGGCTCCATCTTGTTGCGCTTAAGGTTCTGCATGGTTTTTTCGATTCTGTTTTTTAACTCTTCCGTCATGATTATTCCTCCGTACCAATTTCAATATCCTTATTATACTTTAAAAATACAATTATTGCAAGCGCGAAAAAGGCCCTGCCGGAACAATAAGCCGGCACGGGTCTTTAACTTTATAAAGGCAATACCGCATAATTCAGGTGTGCGGATTGCGCAGCAAGATTTTTCGTCAGGTTGTACAAATAAATCAAGGTAAGGCTGACGCCTTGCCGAGATT
>CADAYK010000032.1 GCA_902792105.1 uncultured Ruminococcus sp. | reverse complement strand
TTGCAGTATGCCTCGGGAAGCAAATCAACGCGGCTTGACATTATCTGGCCGATTTTAACATAAGTAGGTCCCAAATCTTCAAGGGTCGTGCGCAGCTCTACGGGAGTAAAGCCGTTGGCGTAGTAATTGTGTTTCCCGGAATTTGTCTTTTGCCGGGATCAGTTTCTCTGGCTTAGAACATAATCCCTGACCTTGTAGGCGTGATCGATAATATCATCGCTATCGGAACGCAGTCCGCTGCTGTCGTGATAATACTTGACGGCTTTATCCGATTTGTCATCCGCCCCCACACGGTAATCCAGTTTAATTACCCTGTCGTTGTAAACATAGTATCTGTACTGATGTGAATTTTCGTAAGAGAAGATAAACACAAGCGTGCCGTCCGTATCGAAATAATACCATGTTCTGTCGGTTTTGCCGTCGTCGTATCTGTCGTACGGGGTTACAATGCGGTAGGTGTCCGAGTCAGAACAGTAAAGGCTGTAGTTTCCGTATTTTTCATAACGCGAGCTGTCAAGGTAACCGCCGGTGCTTTCCTCCATTGTGGCTGTGTAAATCGGGGCAATGTATTTACTGCATATATTATCCACTTCGGAGTGGGACATGTCCGAAACGTCACCCGGACTGTAGTTGTGCGTCGGAGTAAGATCATCCTTGGGCTGCGTGGGCGGTTCGGGAACTTCGGTGCCGGGTTCGGTCTTGGGAACAGTTGTTGGAGCAATGGTGTAATCGCCGATGGTAATGGAAGGGGGCTCGGTCATTGTTGTTTCGGCTTCCACTGAGTTGTCTTTAACGGTTGCGGTTGTTGCCGCGGTTGTTGCTTTTTCTGTGTCGTCATCCTTGTTGTTGTTTGAAATCAGGAATATAAGAACCACAACAAGCGCTGCGATTACCACAAGCGATATTACTATTGCCGCAATAACCGGAGCGTTGCTTGGTTTTTTAGGCGGCTCGTTGTAAATGTCCTGCCGCGGATGCGGATACGGCTGCGATTGTTGCTGAGGCGGTATAGAATACGGAACATCGGCTCTGAGTGTGTAGTCATACGGATTGTAATTCCCGGAAAACTCATTGATAAGCGTCTGCATATCGGGGCACCTGTCCCCGGCGTGAACCGCCAGACCGTGCATAAGGGCGCGTTCGTGTGTTTCGGAAATGCTTACTCCCAGTCTTGACGGCGGAACAAGAGTGTCGTTGACAATGCGCTGTACGCTGTCCTCGGGAGGTCTGCCGGTAATGCAGGCGTAAATTGTGGCGCAAAGGGCGTAAACATCGGTGTACGGCCCCTGTTTGCCCTTTGAACGGTACTGCTCCTCGGGGGCGTAGCCGTGCTTTAATATTACCGACAGCTCCTTTTCCTCGTTCGCGAAATATCTTGCCGAGCCGAAGTCCATAAGCTTCAGCTTGCCCGAGGTTGTATACATTATATTGTCGGGACTTATGTCGCGGTGGATAATCCCCTGGCTGTGCATTATGTTAAGGGATTTCATTACCGGCATCATTAGTTCGATCAAAGCGTCCTCGCGCATAACGCCATTTTGCAGCAGATATTGCTTAAGCGTTATTCCGTCAAGGTATTCCATTATTATGTATGCCGTCTGATTTTCCTCAAACGTGTCATAAACGTCAACAATACCCTCTACGTTGGTAAACTTTGCGACGGCGCGCGCTTCCTGAATAAAGTTGTATTTGCCGCGGTCGAACAGCTCGGATTTCCCGTGCGTAACAATGATCGTGTTGTCTCCGCTGCGGCGGTTAGCCGTGCCCGAGGGGTAATACTCCTTGATTGCGACGCGGCGGTTAAGTCTTTCGTCAAAGCCGATATATGTAATTCCAAAGCCGCCTTCTCCGAGAGAACGTCCTACAATATACCGCCGGTTGATTTTGGAACCGGGCGTGATGTGGTAGGGCGCGCGTGCCGAGTTGTCGGAATTATTGCAGTAAGGGCAGGTATGAGAGCTTTCGGACAGCTTCATACAGTTAAAACAAAGTCTTGGCATAATCTCTCCACCTATCTGTTGTTTTTACTTATAACCGAGCTGTTTCTGCACCTTGGATATAGTATTAATGTTTGCGATTTCGACGTTGTTTAAGTATGTGTAAAGATTGTTGTCAAAGGTTGCGGGGTCAATGTAACCGTGGTACCACGACTTTGAATTAAAGTAGCTTTGAAGCTGTGAATCCTTAAACAGTCTGCCCTTGCGCGCGTAAATTTCATTAAGGGCGTAGTTCATGTCGCTTCTCGAAAGTGCCCTTACCTCTGACTCGCTGAGGTATCTGGAGTTGGAATCGGAGATAATATATCCCGAATCGCCCGAATAACTGCTTTGAACGGGAGGCTTATATGTCGGAACATCGGAATACTGCTGACCCGTTGATGGTTTTGAAGTGGTCTCGGGTCCTTTTGATATGTATACCCTAACCTTTTCGCCGTTCTTGATAAAACCGTCTGTGGGACTTTGGCTGATAACATAGCCTTCGCTGACAGAGTCGTTGTACTGGCGCGACAGGGTGTATTTAATCCCCGCGTCGTTAAGCATCTGGCAGGCGTCGGATTCCTTTGAACCAACCACGTTTATAACGGCGGTGGTGGCAGGCTCGGTTTCGTCGGAAACTTTGTTTTCCGTTACCGATACAGTGGTGGTTATGGGTTCCTTTTTGCTCTCTTTTTTGTTGTCGCTGTTGTTATTCATTAAAAAGAACGCGACAAAGCCTCCGAGTGCCAGAATGATAACGATTGAAACAATAATGATGGCGATAATAACGGTGTTGGAGTTGTTATTGTTGTTATCCGGATAATTGCTTCCGTTTTGCGGATAATTATTGTAGCCCGAGCCGTATCCGCCGTTATACCTGTTGGTTCCCGGAGCATAACCCCGTGGAGCGCTTTGATTTTCGTTTGGCGAAAAGCTGTCAACGGATTGTGTTTTTTCAAAGTCATTATACATAAACCTACTCTCCTTACATTATATATATATCTAAATATTATTCTACTTATTTTTATATAAAAAGTCAATAAAATAAGCAATATGTGCAAAATTTTTTTATAATAATTTTTGTTTGTGTATAATTTTTGGAATTTTTCTTAACTTTGCTATTGGCATTTTAATCTTTTGGAGTTATAATAAAGTACAGGTATATTACAGGAGGAAATTTTATGAAAGCATTAATAATTTTTTATTCCATGAGCGGCAATACTAAAAATGTTGCGAAGGAGATCGCAAAGCTCACCGGAGCGGACACCCTTGAGCTTCATCCGGTAAAAAAATATCCCGACAAGGGAATGAAAAAGTTCCTGTGGGGCGGAAAAAGCGCGGTTATGGGCGACAAACCGGTTTTGCAGCCGTATATTTTTAACGCGGAAAAGTACGATACGATAATTTTCGGCAGCCCTGTTTGGGCAAGCTCGTTTACTCCTCCGCTGCGAACCTTTATTGACGACAACCGCGAACAGCTTAAGGGCAAGCGCGCTGCTGCTTATGTTTGCTTTATGGGAAGCGGCGGACAAAAAGCGCTTTCAAAGCTTAAAAAGTTCCTCGGCACAGACAGCCTTGAGGCTGAGCTTGAGCTCGGCGACAAAGATGAAAAGGAACCAAAGATTAAAGATTTTTGCGAAAAGCTTAACAAAGAATGATTAAAATAGATTTGATTACGGGCTTTTTAGGCTCGGGAAAAACCACGTTTTTGAAAATGTACGCGCGCCGGCTTCTCGACAGCGGGCTTAAAATAGGTATACTTGAAAACGACTACGGAGCTGTGAATGTCGATATGATGCTTCTCGGCTGCCTTGAGGGCGAAAACTGCGGCCTTGAAATGGTTGCCGGAGCCTGCGACGCCGACTGCCACAGACGCAGGTTCAAAACCAAGCTGATCGCGCTGGGGATGAGCGGCTACGACAGGGTTTTGGTTGAACCGTCGGGCTTATTCGACATTGATGAGTTCTTTGACGTTCTGCATGAAAGTCCGCTTGACCGGTGGTACGAGCCGGGCAATGTTATTGCGGTGGTTGACGCAAAGCTTGAGGACGACCTGTCGGACAACTCCGCCTACCTTTTGGCTTCGCAGGCGGCAATGTCGGGGCTTGTTGTTTTGAGCAAAAGTCAGTTTGCCGATGAAAATGATTTTGAAAAAACCGTGGCAGTGCTTAACAGAGCAATGAAAAAGGCAGGCTGCCCGCGGCGTTTTGCCTTAAGCGAAGTTTTAACCAAGCCGTGGAGCATGCTCGATGACACTGACTTAAACCGTATTTTTAACTGCGGCTACCGTCCCGAAAGCTTTGTTAAGCTTTTGGACGACAGCAGCAATGCTTATCAGTCACTGTATTATTTAGACGTAAAGGCTGATGAAAACCGTTTAAAAAAACTTACAAAAATCTTGATGAACGACGGAAAATTCGGCAATGTTTTCAGAATAAAGGGCTTTGTAAGAAAAAACGGAGGCTGGCTTGAACTAAACGCCACGCGTTCGGGCATTTCGATAAGCAGCACCGAGGCAGGTCAGGATATAATAATCGTGATAGGAGAATCGCTTGACAAAGAAAAAATAGACGGAATAATGAATTGCGAATGACACGAGATGAAAAAGGAGAGTTTTATTGGAATGAAGTGCGATTATTGCGGCAGTGAAATTCCGGAAGGACGCAGGTTTTGCGGTATTTGCGGAGCGGATCAAACAGGTGTTAACGAAGAAAAAACAGTTTCGGGGAATGGTTTTTCCGAAAATGTCGCACAGCACAGGGAGGACGCCTCCGCTGAAAACACCAACGGTACAAGTGCGTTGAATAACATACCCGGCGGCAGCGGCAGCCCTCAGCCCGAATCGGATAATCCGGTAAATCAAAATTATATAAACCGCATGGAGTACACGGAGTCGAAAAGGGCGCACGGCAAGTCGAAGAATTCGACGGTGCTTGCATCGGCAATCGGCATTATTATGGTGATCTCGGCTATAACGGTGGCTGTAGGAGTGTTCGGCTTCGGGTGGTTCGGCGACAAAAGTCCGAAAAAAGATCCTGCCGAAACCGTAGAGGTGGCTGTTAACGCGGTCAACCGAAACGACAGCAAGACCTTTTTTAACTGCTTAATGCCGGACATAAGGAACAATACCGAGTCTTCGTTAAAATCGGTGACCTCGGGCTTCGGAACTATGTTCGGAGGTCAAACGCCGAATTCCTATGAGCTTTTGGACAAAACCCTTGAGTATGCAAAATTTGTACTCGGAATAGAAAGGGTAGAGTTGAACCGTATAGAGGTTAAGGAGGGCGAGGTCAACGGCAGCGCAGTGGTTACGGGTGATTTGTACTTGGGTACAATGAACGTAGGCAGGGCGGGAGTTGAGCTCGAAATGGCTGACGGGATCTGGTACATATCAGGCTTTGATGCCAAGAATCTTAAAATTGACGAAATAATAAAACAGTTTTCCTCTGCAGGAAATCTTTTTGAAAAAAACCGGGACAGTTCAAAATGAGCTATCCCGGTTTTTCGGCAAAAGCCTTTGATCATAATCATTAAAATAAGGTTATATTGAACATATGCAAAATCCAAAGTACCGCACCGTAGAGCACCGAAGCCGCGGTGCCGTAAACGATAACGGGACCGGCTATCGCGAAAAGATTTTTGCCGACGCCGGTAATAAAGCCCTCGCTTTTAAACTCAATCGCGGGTGAAGCCATCGCGTTGGCAAAGCCCGTGACCGGAATAAGCGTTCCCGCTCCTGCTTGCCGCGCGAGCTTGTCGTATATTCCGAGCGCGGTCAGGAGCACGCCTATCGCTATCATTGACACCGACGTAAGGGTGCGCGCGTCGTCCTCCTTAAAATCCCACATTAAGAAAAGCTCGAAAATAAGCTGACCGGCGGTGCAAATCACTCCGCCCGAAACAAATGCCTTAGCGCAGTTTACCACGGTGTTGCTGCGGGGCATATTTTTTTTGACGATTTTATCGTATTCCTTGGGTGAAACCAAAGCTTTACCTCCTTGAAAGATTGACTTTGTGCGCTCTAAACTTTATTCTTTGCGGAATTTTTTGATTTATGTTAAATTTATCACTTTATTTTTTATAATTGATGTTGTATAATAACTATATGTGTAATTTTATCTTGGAGGGGAATATCTTGGAGCATTATCTTGACAACAGCGCTACTACAAAAGTGTCTGAAAAGGCTGCCGATAAGGCTTACAGGATAATGACAAAGACATACGGCAACCCCTCTTCGCTTCACCGCATGGGATTGGACGCCGAAAACGAGCTGCGGCTTGCCAAAAAGACAGTTGCGCGATGCCTGGGCGCGTCTGAGGACGAGGTGTTCTTTACAAGCGGCGGAACCGAGGCAAACAATCTTGCGTTGTTCGGCACGGCGTATTCAAATATCAGGCGGGGCAAAAAGCTTGTTGTGTCCGCCGTTGAGCACAGCAGCGTTATCGAGGCGGCAAAGCGCCTTGAAGCCGAGGGCTTTACGGTTGAGTACATAACTCCGCGCAGCGACGGAAAAATCAGCCCTGACGATGTTGAGGCGGCTGTTGACCGCGAAACCGTGCTTGTTTCGGTTATGTGCGTAAACAACGAAACCGGAGCGATAAACCCTGTCGCGGAGATTTTTGAAGCGGCACGGAGCAAAAATCCGTCGGTTGTGTGCCATACCGACGCTGTTCAGGCTTTTGGGAAAACAGAGATCAAGGCACGCAGACTGGGCGCGGATCTGATAAGCGTAAGCGCGCACAAGGTTCACGCGCCGAAGGGCTGCGGTGCGATTTATATAAAAAAGGGAATAAGGCTTGTTTCGCGCCAGTACGGCGGCGAACAGGAAAAGAAAATCCGCCCCGGTACCGAGGCGCTGCCGTCAATAGCGGCGTTCGGTGTTGCCTGCGGAGAATTCGATATTGATGAGAATTACAAATTGATCAGCGAGCTTAACAGTTACGCGCGCGAAAAGCTGAGCGCGATTGACGGCGTTGTTTTTAATTCGCCCGAGGATGCTCTGCCCTATGTTTTGAATGTTTCGGCAGGCAGGGTAAGAAGCGAAATAATGCTTCACTTTCTTGAGGAGCGCGGAGTTTTTGTTTCTTCGGGCAGCGCTTGCGCCAAGGGAAAGCCCAGTTATGTGCTTGGTGCAATGGGCGTTGACAGACAGCGTGCCGACAGCGCGCTGAGGATCAGCTTTTCAAAATACAGCACGGCGGACGACGTTGACGCGCTGTGCGAAGGAATAGCGCAGGGGCTGGGGCTTCTTGCGCACAGATAAAGGTAGTTATATGAAAGAAATTTTACTTTTGAAGGACGGCGAAATAGTTCTTAAGGGACTTAACCGCCGTCAGTTTGAGGATGTTCTTAAAAGAAATGTTAAAATTGCCCTTAAGGGCGTTGGAAGGTTTGAAATAACCTCTGCCCAGTCAACAATTTATGTTAAGCCGCTTGACGACGGCATTGATCTGGACGAGGCTTGCGAACGCGTTTCGCGCGTGTTTGGCCTGGCGAGCTTTTCAAGAGCCGCCGTGTGCGATGAAAAAACGCTTGAATCGGTTTGCAGAACAGCGCCCGAATACCTTGCAAAACGGCTTAAAGCCGCAAAAACCTTTAAGGTCGAGGCAAAGCGCAGCGACAAAAGGTTTCCGTACAAATCACCCGAGATCTGCCGCGAGGCAGGCGGGGCAATTCTTCAAAAATTCCCTCATCTTTCGGTAGACGTACATAATCCCGATGTTACGGTGTTTGTTGAGATCCGCGACTTCGGCGCCTATATCCATACCGAAGCCGAACGCGGAGCCGGCGGAATTCCCGTGGGCACGGGCGGCAAGGCTCTTGTGCTTATAAGCGGAGGAATCGATTCGCCCGTAGCGGCGTATATGATGGCAAAAAGGGGAATAAAGCTTACGGCGGTTCATTTTGCCAGCCCTCCGTACACCAGCCCCAGAGCCGAGGAAAAGGTTGTGCGCCTTCTTGAAAAGGTAAGCCGTTACTCGGGACCGGTCAAGATGTACACGGTACCCTTTACCAAGATTCAGGAAAAGCTCAGGGACGACTGCCCCGAGGAGCTGTTTACGGTCATTATGCGCAGGCTGATGATACAGATTTCCGAAAGGATAGCCAAGGATAACGACTGTGCCGCGCTTATCACCGGCGAAAGCCTCGGTCAGGTGGCAAGCCAGACGATCGGTGCGCTCGGCTGTACCGACGAAGCGGCGAATATGCTTGTTTTCCGTCCGCTTATAGGAATGGACAAGCAGGAAATTATAGATATTTCATACAAAATAGATACTTACGAAACCTCAATCGAGCCTTACGAGGACTGCTGCACCGTGTTTACGCCCAAGCATCCGCGCACGAAGCCCGTGCTTAAATATGTTAAGCAGGCTCAGGAGCAGGCAGGATTTGAAGATTTGATAAATGAGGCTCTGCAAAACTTGAAAACAACTTATATTTCATACTGATACTGACACTCCGCAAAACGCGAGGGTGGTTGAAAGGATGGGCCTGAGTGTATATAGAAATTATATCTGTAAGCAAAAAGAGAGAAACAGACACACTGCCCGACCGTCAGGAAGAGCTCAGAGAAACCCTGAGTAAATACGGTTTTACGCTTAACGACATTAAAAAAACCGTTCTGCGTCCTACGGCTGTCAATTCAACGCTTAACAAAATCGCAAAATCGGAAAACAAGCCCGATGTTGTTATCATTACCAACGCGTTGAGAACCAAGGACAGCAAGTCGTTTAAAAAATATTTTGTCGAAACGGTGGTTGCCGCCGAACACGACGTTAACGAGCCCGCTCCCAAGGATTACTGGAAAAAACGCAACAAGGCGATCAAGCAAGCCAAAATCCAAAAGCGGCCTCCGGAAGAAATCGAAGAGCTTGAAAAAAGCTTTTTACTGACCCGCAAAAAATCCAAAGTCTTTACTCTCGGCGATTTCGGCAACGGCTACACCGGCTATTGCTTTATGTACAAGGGCGTTAAGGTGGCGGCGGTTCCGAAGGAAAGCCTTACGGGACACGGCGTCAGTGAAATTACCGCACTTGCAGCCACAAGGGCGACCGAGGTTTTTGAAAATTCCGCCAACGATTATCCCGACGGCTTCAGCGAGGTTAAGTATGAGCCTGAAAAAACAGGCTTTGCAAACCGTTACATTCCGCTGAGGAGCGACAGCAAAAAAGAGGTCATAAGAAAATGCGTTGTGATCGCTGCGTTTATGGTTTTCCTCGCGGCGCTGGGGCTTTTGTTCTACAATATGATTTACCTCAGCCTGCGCAACGCGCAGATCAACGGCGAAATCCAGCGTATTGCCCACGGAATTGATGAAAACGGCGACCCGAGCAAAAAAGGCAAGGGTATAGACTGGGACGCTCTTAAAAAGATCAACGAGGAAATTGTGGGCTGGCTCAAGGTTGACGAAACTCAAATCGACTATCCTGTGCTGTGGCACAAGGAAGACGATATGAACAGCCAGTACTACCTTAACCACAACTATAAAAACGAGTACGATTCCTACGGCAGCGTGTTCCTTGACTACCGTTGCAAAAACGGAACCGACTGCAAAAACGTCGTGCTTCACGCCCACCACATGAACGACGGTTCAATGTTCGGCAATCTGATGAATTACGGCGGAACGTCGGGTAACCTTGACTTCTACAAAAAGGTTCCCACAATCGACTTCCACACGCCGAAGGCAAACGGTACATACAAAATCATTTCGGTGTTCAAGACAAACACCCTGTCGAGCCACGGCGAATTCTTTAACTATATGATAGGCGATTTTCAGAACGAAAAGGACTTTATGAATTATGTATATAATGTAAGAGTCCGTTCGCTGATAAACTGCCCTGTTACCGTTAACGAGGATGACGAGCTGATTACGCTGTCAACCTGTTCGTACGAGTTTACAAACTTCAGAACGGTAGTTGTGGCGCGCCGAGTAAGAATCGGTGAAAGCGCCAAGGTCGATGTTAAAAAGGCGACGCTAAACTCAAACGCTGTTTGGCCGCAGGTTTATTACAGCTCAAACGGCGGAACACGTCCGAAGGTCACCGATTTCAGCACCGAGTACCTCGCCAAAAACATAAAATGGTATGACGGAAAGTTCCGCTTTAAGGATCAAAAGGTTCAGGTTACCGACGGTCACGGCACAACAGCTCCGCCGACAACCAAAGCGCCGACGACCGCCGGCGGAACAGCAGGAAGCACCGGCAACACGGGCGGTTCAACCGCGGCGGGAAGCACCGCCAAGCCCAGTACAAAGGCTGTGGTTTACTGCACGGTCGAGTTTATTAATTACGACGGCTCAACGATTAGCAAGCAAAAGGTCGAATACGGCAAGGCGGCAAAGAAGCCCAAGGATCCCGTAAAGCCCAGCGATACATATTATGATTATATATTTACCGGCTGGCAGCTTGATTTCAGCAAGGTTACCGCCAACATGACGATCGCGCCGAACTTTGAGCCGCAGCTGAAGTCCGAATACTTGAATTAAGGAGGTTTTTATGAATTGCAGAATCGTTTTTTATTCCGCAAAGAAAACCTCATACTGCGAAAAGGCTCTTCGAAAAAGCTTGTCGGGGCTGGGACTTAACGTAAAAACCGCGGCATATGCCGTTAACGGCGAAGGTCTCGGCGAACAGCTTGTTGAGGCTTTTTCCGACTGTGACATTGTGTTTACAGTCGGCGGACTGAGCTTTGACGACAGGCGAAGCATAAAAACCGTAATGTCAAACGCGGTTAGGGACAATGAAACCGACATTTGCAGAAAGCTTAAAAACAACGGCGGCGAGGACGGTTACATTCTCAGGGCAGGCAATCAAATTCTTGTGATTTTGCCGGATGACCCCGAACAGCTTGACGAAATTTTGCACGGCTGCGCGGCGGACTATTTGAGTGCTTACGTAAAATCCGCTTGACAAACAGCGCCTTATTGCTTACAATACGGTGTGGACAAAGATTATAAAGACAAACAGAGAACTGTGAGGGCATATGAATATGAACACGAAAACATTTGAGAAATACGAGTCAGTCGTTCGTTCTTATTGCAGACACTTTCCCAAGGTGTTTACCAATGCCAAGGGAGCTGTGATTACCGACGAGGACGGCAACGATTATATTGATTTTTTCTGCGGCGCGGGCGCGGTGAACTACGGTCACAACAACCCCTACATTAAGCAAAAAATGGTTGATTACCTTATGACCGACGGAATAATCCACGCGCTTGATATGTACACCGTGCCGAAGCGCGAGTTTATCGAAACACTTGAAAAGAAGATCATCGAGCCGCGCGGACTCAGCTATAAAATCCAGTTTTGCGGTCCCACCGGCACAAACGGTGTTGAGGCGGCAATAAAGCTTGCCAGAAAAACAAAGGGCAGAAGAAATATTTTTGCGTTTATGGGATGCTTCCACGGCATGACGCTCGGTGCGCTTTCGCTTACATCCGAAATGTATGCGCGAAACGGCGCCGGCGCTTCTCTTACCGACGTTACCCATATTCCGGCTCCGTATATGTTCGAGGGGCTTGACGTTATTAAATATATGCAGACCTTGCTTGACGACGACCATTCCGGCGTTGAAAAGCCTGCGGCGGTCATTATGGAAACCCTGCAGGCAGAAGGCGGAATCCGTCCGTTCAGCGACGAGTTTTTGAAGGACGTCCGCGAATTCTGCGACAAAAACGACATTCTTATGATCGTAGACGACATCCAGGTCGGCTGTTGCCGCACAGGCACATTTTTCTCGTTTGAACGCGCCGGTATCGCGCCCGACATGGTTATCATGTCAAAGTCGATCGGCGGACTGGGCATGCCTTTGTCGATAGTTCTTCTCAAGGAGGAGCTTGACGAATGGAAGCCCGGTGAGCACAACGGCACCTTCCGCGGCAACCAGCTTTCATTTATCGCCGGAAAGGCATCGTTTGACTGGCTGCTTGAAAACAACGTTGAGGCTGAAACTCAGCGCAAGGGCAAAATCGTTAAGGATTACCTTGAAAAAGAAGTTATATCGCTTGACAGCAGACTTGAGCTTCGCGGCATGGGCTTGATTTGGGGTATCGACTTCGGAAAAATCGATCCCGAGCTCTCCGAACGCATTATCGAAAGATGCTTTGAACAGCAGCTTATCTGCGAATGTGCAGGCAGAGACGGCGCGGTTCTAAAAATTATGCCTCCGCTTGTGATCGAGGATGATTTGCTTATGAAGGGACTTGAAATCATCGCGGAAGCGACCAAAAAAGAATTAAATTGAAGGGTAAGCCTGTGAAAAAAATAATTAAAACCGCGATCGCGTCATTGCTTACCGGCGTGATCGCAGTATCTTCTGTATCTTCTGCCGCAGCTGCGCAAAATAATGCGGATCCTGCCGGCAGACCCGGATTTATCGATAACGTTTCTCCGGGATATTACAGCGCTGAAGAAAACAGGAACATTTTGCCGTCGCTGGTAATCGTAGTTGGCTTTGATGACGAAAGTGATCCACTGCCTTACAAAGATAATTACGACTGGAACAAGGTTTTCTTTAGCGGTAAGCTCGCTCAGTCCGATCAGGGCGAGCAAAGCACTCAGCCCGGACAGGACGGACAAGACGATCAAAATAATCAGTCCGACTTGGAAAAACTGTACGAGCCGCCCACCCAATACAAAGAGTGGAATTCAGTCACGAAGTATTATGAGACGCAGTCCTATGGTAAGTTCACCTTTGTGCCGGTAATTGAGAATTCTATTGGCGGCAATAGCGGCAACACGAATAGTAAGGACAGGGAAAACGACGGCGTAGTTCATGTAACGCTTCACGAGGCGCCGCCCGACGGAGACAATGCGTTTGCGTGTATTTCAAAAGCGATTTTGGCGGCTGATGATCATGTTGATTTTGCAGCCTATGATAAAATTACCAAAAACGGACATATCGAGAACAATGAAATGATCGTTAACATAGTTCTCGCAGGTTATGAGTCAAAAGTATCGAAAAACAATTTTGTCGAAAAGAAGAATCATAAGCGCAGCGCGCACTATTTTGCGCTGCCTTCGCCTACTAAGCAAAACCCTCATCAGTATGATTATAGGGCGAAAACCGCAGATATTGTAACGGTAAATGGCAATAACCAGCCGGTAATAGTAGACGAATACCTCCGAGTCAGTGAAAACATCCGCAGAACCGAAGACGGCTTCGATATGCAGACGGGCGCACAGTGCATTGTGCACGAAACCGCGCATTATTTAGGTGTTCCCGACTATTATGCGGTTGATTACAGAAGCAACGAAGAAGAATGGTCGGAATTCCGCGTTAACGCTTACAGCCCAATGTCGAGTCCGTACGGCGTTGTGCTTAATGATAAGGACGGAAAGCCCAACGAATGGTACACACTTCCATACTCACTGGACCCGTGGGCAAAAATAAAGCTTGGCTGGATCGATAATATCGATGTAGTTGATGACACTACACCCGTAGATAAATTATCCGATTATAAATTGCCTGCGATCAACGGCAGCAGTCCCAAGGTATTGCGAATCAATACTTCTAATCCCGACGAGTATTTTCTGGTTGAAAACCGTCAGTATACCGGTTATGACACCGGAATGAAGGCAGACACCAAGAATTTTGCAAATAATCGCGGCGGTATTGTGGTGTGGCATATCGACGAGTCGGTAATACGTAATACTATCGTCAACAATCATTTTAACGAGTATAACGTCCGTCCCGCTGTTATGCCGGTATATGTTGAAAGAGATTCATTCCGGCACCTGATCAATAATACATCTTTTATCGGCGATGAGTGCCTTACCAACCTCGGTGTACACGACAAGAAGTCTTTAACTGATCTCCATTTGAACAAAGGTGATTCCGAATTGCCCAAGATCGACCTTCCGCTTTATAACGCGACTCCTCAAAAGGTATACAACGGCAAGACTTTTCGCAGAGAAAGGGTATATTCCGGTATCTCCATAACGCCGTTGTCCGACAGCGGAGAAGTTATGGATCTAAATATTAAATTTGGTGATTACGACCTTCCCAATCGCTGCTGCAAAGTGTATTTTGACAACAGCAGCTTTGGCTATAAAAAGCCGTCGTACATTGCAAAGTCAATAAGTGGAGGTGGCGACGAGTTTCTTGAGATTATTTACAATGGAAAGCCCGGAATCGAAATGTACCAAGTAAAAGACAATATTTACTGCACGATTCTTCCTGAGCATTTTAATACTATCACTTTTACCGACGCTACAAACCCGGACGTCAATAAAACCGAGCTTACCGTTCCGTGCTCGGATATGGTGTATGACGGAACAGGTTGGAAGAATTATAAGCGCACTTCAATTACTGTCCTCCGCGGTGACGTTAACGGCGACGGTGTGATCGATATAAACGATGTAACGCGGCTGCAGCGCCACCTGGACGGACATGACAGAGTTCCGCTTATCCGCAAAAGAGCTATGGACGCCAACCGTGATGAGCGTGTTACCATCGCTGATGTAACACAAATCCAGAAGTGTTTGGCGAATATGCTGCATACGTGGGATAAAATGAAAAACGAAATATCTTCGACGGCATAATAATAACAAACCGGCAAACAGATCCACCGTGAATCTGTTTGCCGATTTTTGTGCTTTGCTTTATTAATTTTGGTTTAATATTCAATGCCTTTTCTTGCGGAAACGCCCTTATCGAACGGGTGCTTGACCTTTTTAAACTCGGTAACATAGTCCGCCGCGTTAATAAAGCGTTGAGGCGGATTGTGACCGGTCATAACGATTTCAAGGTTTTTGGGCGCGTTTGCTATAAACTCGAAAACAACCGACTCCGCCAGCATGTTCTCGTTAATCACATCAAAAACCTCGTCAAAAACTATCATGTCGTAGCGGCTTGAAAGCGCGGTTGACGCGCTGCTGTCGAAAAGCTTGCGGAACATTACCGCAGTTTGCTGCTTTTCCTGTTCGGTCATGTCGAACGTGAATTTGAGATCAAGCGGACAGGTTGTAAGCGTGATGTTTTGCATTGCCCTGAGCGCCTCGCGCTCGCCCGAAAATTCGGTCTTTAAAAACTGCACAAACATAACGCTCATACCGCTGCCCGACGCTCTTGCCGCCAGACCCGCCGCCGCAGTGGTTTTGCCTTTGCCGTCACCGTAATATACGTGAATCATAATATCCCCCTCCGGATTTACCCGAATTTATTTGCTTATATTATATATTAAACCGCGAAAATCGGCAATACTGACAAAGTGCACAAAAATTTAAGGAAAGTTTGTCAAAAGTTCTATATAGAAAATTTGAGGGAAAATTTGTGAAAAACCTTGCAAAAGCAGGCGATATAAAGTATAATAACACTTGCGTGACTGCACACATGATATGCGATGAAGCGGGAGGTTGCGGCTTAAACAGCCGGTTTTTCCGTGGAGTATGTCCGATTTTAAACCGGGCGATTTACAATGAAACATGAGTATAACAGGCATTTAGGGTTGCTATGCCATAGCTATGCTCGCGCGCTTTCAGGACGTCCCCGGTTAACTGAATAGTTAAACGGGTTTTTTAATGCGGGGTGAGGAAACACCCGGCAGAGTTGCAGAAAATTCTGGAAGCAAACGCCCGCCTATTCCGGCGTTAAGCCTTGTTCACGAGAGGCGACAACGCAAAAATTTTTAAGGAGGCGACGATAATGGCAGTCAAGGAAAAGATTAGAATAAGATTAAAGGGTTATGATCATCAGCTTGTTGATCAGAGCGCAGAGAGAATCGTGGCTACAGCTAAGCGCACAGGCGCAAGAGTTTCAGGTCCCGTGCCTCTTCCCACCGAGAAGCAGATCGTTACGATCCTTCGCGCTGTTCATAAGTATAAGGACAGCCGCGAGCAGTTTGAAATCAGAACCCACAAGCGTCTTATCGACATCTTAAGACCATCTAACAAAACAGTCGATGCTCTTACGAGCTTGGAGCTCCCTGCCGGCGTTGATATCGAGATCAAGCTTTGATCTTTTTACCAACCTACAAGCAGACAGGGTCATGTTGGCTAAGCCAACCAATAACCTATAAGGAGGAAACTTAAATGCAAAAAGCAATCATCGGCAAGAAAATCGGTATGACACAGATTTTCGATGAAAAGGGAAGAGTTATTCCCGTAACTGTTGTTGAAGCAGGTCCCTGTGTGGTAACCGCTAAAAAGACAGTTGAAAACGACGGCTACGCATCCGTTCAGCTCGGATACGGCGACTTGAAGCCGCACAAGGTCAACAAACCCATGAAGGGCTTTTTTGACAAGGCAGGCGTAGCACCCAAGAAAACTCTTAAAGAGTTCCGTTTTGCCGACACCGACGCTTACAACGTAGGCGATTTGGTAAAGGCAGACGTATTCACCCCCGGCGACAAGATTGACGTAACCGGCAAGAGCAAGGGTAAAGGTACAGCAGGCGTAATTAAGAGATGGAACTTCCACCGCCTTAAAGAGAGCCACGGTACAGGTCCCTGCGTTCGTCACGGCGGCTCAATCGGTGCCTGCTCGTCACCCTCAAGAGTTTGGAAGGGCAAGAAGATGGCAGGTCACCTCGGTGCAGAGCGGGTAACGGTTCAGAATCTTACAGTTGTTAAGGTTGACGCTGAAAACAACCTCATCGCTGTTAAGGGCGCTGTTCCCGGTCCAAACAAAGGAATCGTAGTTTTGAAAGATTCCGTTAAGGCGTAAGGAAGGGGGATTATAAATGCCAAGTATTTCAGTAGTAGATATGGAAGGCAAGAACGTAGGTTCAATCGAGCTTGCCGAGTCCGTATTCGGTATTGAGCCTAACGAGGCTGTAATGCACGAAATGGTAGTTAACTACCTTGCTGCTCAGCGTCAGGGCACACAGTCCGCTCTTACAAGATCAGAGGTTTCCGGCGGCGGCAAAAAGCCCTGGAGACAGAAGGGCACAGGACGCGCAAGA
>CADAYK010000031.1 GCA_902792105.1 uncultured Ruminococcus sp. | reverse complement strand
CAAAACTACTTTACGGCTTTTTTTGCCCAGTTTTCGACTTCGGAACGTGAGCCGGGAGCGCTTCCGCCGTAAACGGCAAGGCTTGCGCCTATTTTAGCACCTTTGCAGGAGTTTTTCATGGTTTTCGGCACGTCGCCCAAGCCCGAGCCCTCGTGCGTAACGACATAGTGAACAGTCTTTCCCGAAAAGTCGAGTCTTTCAAGCTGAGTGTAAATTGCCATGGGGTATACTCCCCACCAGTTGGGGGCAACTACAAAAATGTTGTCGTAGCCGTCAACACTGCCGAGGTACTCTTTCAGCTCGGGACGCGCCTTTGCCTTTAGCTCCGCCTTTGCTTCTTCGGTGCAAACCATATAATCATCGCTGTAAGGCTTGACCGTGTCCACTTTAAAAACATCGGCGCCCACTGCGTCTTTAATGAATTCCGTGATCAGCTCGGCGTTGCCTCTGCTAAGACTTTTTATGCTTCCGTTAACATAATTTTGTCCGCGTCTTGAACAGTATATTATTAAGTTCTTCATATTGTACTCCTTGATGTGTTAAATAAATATAAATCAAAGCCCGCGCGGTCGAGCATTCTTTTCCGCGCGGGTCATCAGTTGGTTTTACTTATTGATCGGGTTCGCTGCCGTAATGTGTTTAACCCATTGCCTCGTTAAAGATTTCGGCGGCTTTATCCATCATTTTTTTTACCTTTTGTTCGCCGCATTTTTCGCTGATCGTATTCACTGCCTGCGAAAACACCTCGGGGGTGTTGTGCGTAAACGAGTGAGCGTCCGAGCCGAGAATATCAATATAGCCGCGTTCAATCAGCTTTAACAGCTTTCGTTTTCTGAAAAACGGCGCCTTTTCGGCATAATTTGCAATATTGGTCTGGATAACAACGCCCATTTCCTGTAATTCGTCAATCACGGCGGGATTATCTATAAGATACGGATAACGTTCAACGTGCGGCATTACCGGAGTTAAGCCGTGGTTTTCAAGCAGCGAAAACATCTGCTGCATTGTTCTGTCGCCGAAGTGTGAGTCATACGGAAATTCGGTAAGAATGTATTTTGACTTTCCGTATGTTATGCCTTTGATTTCCTTGTTGTTAAAAAGGTATTCGGTAACATACACCTCTGTGCCGAGAATAATATTGACGTCTTCGGGAATGTGCGGCTTGAATTTTTCAAATGCCTTGGCGCGCTTTTTTATAAAATCATCAAGGCTGATTTCGTTAGTATAGTAATGCGGAGTAAGGCAAATGTTGCTGACTCCCTGCTTTTTCAGGCAGTCGATCATCTCCAGACTGTCTTTGACGGTCTTGGCGCCGTCGTCAAAAGCAGGCAAAATATGGGAATGCATATCATATAGCTGCATAACTGCCTCCTTTAAAGGTGCCTTAAAGGCTTTCACACACCAAATCACCCATTTGTGAACAGGTAACCTTATTCATTCCGTCCTCGTAAATGTCGGGAGTTCTGTTTGTTTCAAGCACCTTGGCAACCGCGGTTTCGATAGCTTCCGCAGCCTTTGGCTGATTGAGCGAATAGCGGAGCATCATTGCCACCGACAAGATAGTGGCAAGCGGATTTGCGATTCCCTTGCCCGCGATGTCGGGAGCGGAGCCGTGGATGGGCTCGTAAAGACCGAGCTTGCCGCCCGAAAGACTTGCCGAGGCAAGCATACCGATCGAACCGGCGATCATTGAAGCCTCGTCGGACAAAATGTCGCCGAAAATGTTAGATGTAACAATAACGTCGAATTGCTTGGGATTGCGCACAAGCTGCATTGCGCAGTTGTCAACATACATATGGTTAAGCTCGACCTCGGGGTAATCCTTGCTTACCTCGATAACGGTTTTTCTCCACAGACGCGAGGATTCAAGAACATTCGCCTTGTCAACGCTGGTGAGCTTTTTGTTTCTTTTCATAGCCATGTCGAAAGCGACGCGCGCTATGCGGTCGATTTCTGCCACAGAATATTTTTCGGTATCCCACGCGGCGTCGTCGGATTTTCCGCGTTCGCCGAAATAAATGCCGCCCGTGAGCTCGCGCACGATCATAATGTCCATGTTGTCGCCGATGATCTCATCCTTAATGGGAGAAGCGCTTTTAAGCGGTCCGAAAATAACCGAGGGACGAAGGTTGGCGAAAAGTCCCAGCGCTCCGCGGATACCCAAAAGACCTGCCTCGGGACGGTTGCTGCCGGGCTGGTCGTCCCACTTGGGGCCGCCTACCGCGCCCAAAATAACACTGTCGCTCGCCTTGCATTTTGCAACGGTTTCGTCGGGAAGAGGAACTCCTGTTGCGTCAATGGCGCAGCCGCCGAGCAATGCCTCGTCATATTCAACCGTGAAGTTGAATTTTTCGGCGGTTTTATCAAGAACCTTAACCGCCTGGTCAACGATTTCGGGACCGATTCCGTCGCCCTTTAAAAGCGTGATTTTGTAGTCTGCCATAATATTTTCATCCTTTCAGAACAATTTACTTATTCATTTTCCTTCGGCTTGGGGATCTGCTCGAAAACCTCGCACACCTTGCCGCGCTGCCACAGCATGGGTGTAATGCGCACCGAATAACCATAGCCGTTGTCCATGGTCCACTCGAACGGCTTTGCCTGCGGAAGTCCGTACACCGCGAGCAGAGTCATGATAACTCCGCCGTGGGTTATGATTATGCTTTCGGTCGTGCCTGTTTTCATAAGTCCTTCAACAATGCTTTCAAACATCCGGCAAATCCTGCGCACAAAGTCGGCGTTGCTTTCGCCGCGCGGAGGCTTGACCGTGTTGTCACCTGCAAGCCATTTTTGAAAATCCGCGTCGTCCTTTAATTCGTCGGCGGTTTTGCCCTCCCATTCGCCGAAGTTGCACTCGCTGAGATTCGCGATAACAAGCGGCTTTAAGTCCGGATACAAAATACGCGCGGTTTGCGTGCACCTTTTAAGAGGGCTTGTAAACAATGCCGCGCCGCCGGGGTAATCACATTCAAAATCAAGCTTTTTAAGCGACATTTTTCCTTTGTCGGAAAGCCCGGGATCGGTCGTGCCGATGTATTTTCCGCTGAGGGTTTCGTCAATTGCGCCGTGACGGATAAAATGGATGACGTAAGATTTCATAAATACTCCGTATTGTGGTTTACAAATAGTTTATTTTATATTATACTATATGTATAATATAAAAATCTAACTACATTATACTATTAATTTAACCGAGGTGTCAAGTTATGAACAATGATTTTCCCAGAATAATCACTTTTTTACGCAAGGAACGCGGACTGAGCCAAAAACAGGCGGCGGCGGATTTGGAAATATCCCAGGCGCTTTTGTCGCATTACGAAAAAGGAATAAGAGAATGCGGACTTGATTTTTTAATTAAGGCGGCGGAGTATTACGAGGTTACCACAGACTATCTTCTCGGCAGAACCTTGCAGAGGACGAACGCCCCCTCGCCTGCCGCGGAAGCCGAAGGCGAAGACGGCGGAAAAATAAGCGGCAGCATGATCAACCAGATCAACCGCAAGGTGATTTCAAGCTCATGCTCGGTTGTGTACGACCTGCTTGCTCAAATCGGCAGCAAAAGACTTACCAACACCGTGAGCAACTATCTTATGAGCTCGGTTTACGAAATGTTCAGACTTATTTACAGCTCGGAAAAAACAAATTCTCAAACTCTTTTCTCGCTCGATAAAAGCAAGTATAAATTAGCCGCCTCGGCTTCTATGGCGCTTGACCTGATGCTTGCCGAGAACATTATCGAGGAGGAGAAAATCGCCCTTGCGCTGTCCCCCGATATTCTGTCGGGCTACTTTGACAAAAACGCTTCGTCGCTGTTCAGCCTGATACAGTTTTCCGAGAGGAACATAAGGAATTCAATAAAAAAATAATTCTTCATTCGAAAAAAGGCTCGGCAAACACCGAACCTTTTTCTTTTATTTTGAGATCATCCTTTAATAACCTTGTCTGCGGCAAGCATAATGCCGAGCTTTCCGGCGTGGAAATTCAAGCCGCCCTGAAGCCAAACGGCATAGGGCTCGCGCAGCGGAGCGTCTGCCGAAAGCTCGATCGACGAGCCGAGCGTAAACGCGCCTGCCGCCATAATAACCTGACTTTCATACCCGGGCATATCGGACGGAACAGGTTCGACGAAGCTGTCAACAGCCGAACCGCTTTGAACGCCCGCGCAAAAACGGATAAGGTTTTCTTCGTTGCCGAGCATAATAAGCTGAATGATGTCTCCCCTGTCTTCGTTGTATTTAGGGGAGGTTTCGTAACCTAAGATCTCAAACAGCGCCGAAGCGAAAACAGCGGTTTTCATTGCCTCGCCCGTAACATGGGGAGCGTGGTAAGCGCCCATGAACAGCTCGCGCGAGGTGTTAAGAGTAGCGCCGATCTCCTTGCCCGTGCCCGGGGTTGTCAGGCGGTACGAGCACATTTCGACCAAATCGGAACGTCCTGCGATGTAGCCGCCGGTGGGAGCGATACCGCCGCCGGGATTTTTTATAAGCGAGCCAGCCATAACGTCAACGCCGACCGAAAGCGGTTCAACCCTTTCGGTAAACTCGCCGTAGCAGTTGTCGAGCATGATAATTGAACCGCGCGAAGCAGCCTTTGAGATATCGCAGATTTTTTTGATCTCGCGGTAAGTGAGCGTCGGGCGCGTGCTGTAGCCGCGTGAGCGCTGAATGTACACCATCTTCGGTTTCTTTTCCGCAATATCCTTTTTGATTTGCTCATAATCGGGAGTGCCGTCGGGTTTAAGGTCGGTTATTTCAAAATTTATCCCGAAATCCTTAAGAGAGCCGGGATAATTGCCCTCCAAGCCTATTGCCGAACGGATCGTATCGTAAGGCATTCCGGTGACGCAAAGCGCCGTGTCGCCCGGGCGCAGGATCCCGAACAGCGCTACGGTGAGCGCGTGTGTGCCGCTTACAAAGTTGTGGCGTACAAGAGCGTCCTCGGCGTCAAACACATAGGCATACACCCTGTCGAGCGCGTCCCTGCCGAAATCGTCGTAGCCGTAGCCCGTTGAGCCGCAAAAATAGCTTTCGCGCACACCCGCGTTTTGAAACGCCTTTATCATCTTGGTTTGATGATACTCCTGGATCTGCTCGATTTCACGGAGTTTATCCGAACAGAGCTCCACAGCCTTTTGCGCCGCTTCGGCAACTCGCGGATCTATATCAAAAAAATACAAATAAAATCACCTTTAGTTATAGTATTCGCTCCAGCTTCCGTACCCGGTAAAGCCGAGCCTGTCGTAAAATCTTTCGTTCGCGTTTTCGGCGCGGTGGATATACACCGTCTTTCCGTCGGCAATGATCCTGTTGCTTATGTATTTTACAACCGCCGAGCCGTAGCCGCTTTTACGGTATTCCGGATCGCAGGCAACCGCGCCCAAAACCGCGCCTTCCCTGCTTTCTGCTACGGTCATTGCAACCGCGACAAGCCGCTTGTTTTCGCGCACGCCGTACATACGCATTGTTTTATGTCTGAGCCTGTGATTTACGTCAACGTAAAAATCCTCAAAGCACGGCGGCTTAAAATTGCGGTCGGCACAGCGCACAATAAGATAATATGCCTCGCGGATTCCCGGTTCTTCGATCACATAATTTCCGCAGGGGTCGTCAGTCGCTTCGGAAAGACTCATTATAACGCCTGTTTTGGGCTTTTTGCCGAAGAAATCGAGCGGATATTTTCCGTCGCATATTATTCCGGACGCGCCCGAAACACGCATAAACGCCGAAACCTCATCGAGGTCGCTTAAATCTGTAAGGTAGAGTACAAACACCGAACCGTTGCGCGCGATCGCGCCGGTGTAACGCAGTGAATGATCCATAATAAGCCAGTAATCGACAAACGCGAGTCCGGGCTTATAGCTTTTATACATGGAAATAATACGGCAGGCAAAGGGATTGTCCGCCGACATCTGATCAATTGAACCGAGAAAATCGGTGGTTTCATCAACCGAGATAATCATTGCTGAGCCGTCCTTCCGCAATAAGTTGAGTAAGCTCCTTTACCAGAGCAAAAACACTTTCACAGTCGTCCTTTGAAGCCACACAGCTTGGCGCGTGAAGATAACGGCACGCAAGCGACACCGCCAGGGTGCGTACCCCGCAGCGGCTTTTGTGGATTGCGCCTGCGTCGTTTCCGCCCGCGACAGCGCGCTTGTACTGAGCCTTTATTCCGCTTTTTTCTGCGGTTTCAAAGGCGAGCTCGACCATGTGTTTATCATAGCGCGTGCGCCTGTCCATTACCGAGATGACAGCGCCTGCGCCGAGGTTACATACCTGTTTTGTTTCGTCAATTTCGGGAATGTCCGCGGCGGTCGTGGTTTCGACCACCAGAGCGAATTCGGGATCAAGGGTGTATGCCGCTGCGGTCGCCCCGTGAAGTCCGATTTCCTCCTGAACAACAAAGGCAAAATCGGCGTCGTACTCCAAATCGCTTTTTATCAGCTGTATCAAAACAAGGCAGCCAAAGCGGTCGTCGATAGCCTTTGACTGAATCATCCTCTCGGTTTGGGTGAATATTGAGTCAAAATAAACGCTGTCGCCCAAGCTTACATATTTCCGGGCTTCTTCCTTTGAAGCCGCGCCTATATCTATGTACATATCAGAGTATTCGGGCACAGCCGTGCCTTCGTCGCCTTTAGTAAGGTGAACCGGCTTTAACCCGACAACTCCGTTTATCTTTCCGCCGACTGAAACGTTTTTGCCGTAAATAACACGACGGTCTATTCCGCCGACCTCGTCAAATTTAAGGTAGCCCTCCGTTGTGATATCGGTTACCATAAGACCTACCTCATCCATGTGGGCGGACAGCATTAGCCTTGACTTTGCGCGCTTTTTTCCGCGCTTGTGAACAAGTATGCTGCCAAGCGGATCGATTTTTATTTCATCCGCGTACGGTCGGATTTCATCAAGAATAATATTCCTGACGCTTTCCTCGTCGCCGGAAACCGAATTTGCGAGGCACAGTCTTTCAAGTAGTTTGTAATCAATCATTAAAAGCACCTCCGCGAATAATGTAATCCGCCAAAAGCGCAGCGGTTGCCTCAACGTCGTCAAGCGAGATGACCTCGACAGCCGTGTGCATGTAACGCTGGGGGATCGAAACCAGCGCGGTTTTTACTCCTCCGCGCGAAATTGCAATATGGTCGGCGTTTGTTCCCGTTCTGCCCGAAAGAGGCTCGAGCTGATATTTTCTGCCGTCGGAATCACAAATTGAAATCAGCTTGTCAGTCATCTTTTTGTTGAGTACCGGCGAAATGCCGATCATCGGTCCGCCGTCAAGCTCAATGCCCGAATACTGTCCGGTGACGTCGGGCTGTGAGGCGAAGCTTACATCAACCGCGATCGCTTCGTCGGCGTTGACCTTATACGCGCCGGTCACAGCGCCCGAGCCGAAGGTTTCCTCCTGCGATGAAAGCAGGATCACGACATTGTACCCAACGTTTTTATCCTTAAGCAGCTCTGCGGTTTTTATCAGCGCGGCAACCGAACAGCGGTTGTCAAGCGAAGGAGAGGTCATGCGGCTGCCCAAAAGCATGCGCGGCTTTGAAACAAAGCTTAGTACGTCGCCGGGCTTGATGTATTGTTTTACCTCGTCCGCCGTCATTCCGAAATCTACCCATAACTTTGAAACAGGCTCCGCCTTGTCCTCGCTGCCGTTTGAAAGATGCGGTGGCAAACAGCACACCGTGCCCTCCGCCCTGCCGTCAGCTGTGGTAAGGCGCGCGTCCTGAAGCACGCGAACGTCAATTCCGCCGCACTTGTCAACCTTAACAAAGCCTCCGCTGTTTATGTCTGTAACAATAAAGCCTATGCGGTCAATGTGCGCGTCAAGCAAAATTGTTTTTTCGGCAGAGGGGTTTCCAAGCTCTGCGTAAAGGTTGCCGTTTGAATCTGTCGTAACCTTCGCGAACGGTTCAAGCAGCTTCTTTGCCAAGGCAAGCGCCGGTTCTTCGCTGCCCGAAACGCCGCATACCCGGCAAAGCTCAAAAATCATTTCCTTAATATCCATATTTATATCACTTTAATGCGTTGACGATCGACTTAAAGTGGTTACCTCTTTCCTCAAAATTCCTGTAAAGTCCGAAGCTTGCGCTGGCAGGCGAAAGCGAAACGATGTCGCCCTCTGCCGTGTTCTCAACCGCTGCGGCAACGGCTTCCTCCATATTGCTTACGTTAATTATCTTTATGGAAGCGGCGTTATAATTTTCCGCTTCTTTTACCGCAGCCTCTATCTTGGGCGCGGTATCGCCGAGCAGTATCAGTGTTTTGACCTTGTCGTTTATCACGGGACCGAGCGGCTCATACGGAATATGCTTGTCATAGCCGCCGGCAATGACGGTGATCTTGAAATCGTAGAGCGAAAGTGTTCCGAGCGCTGTTCTTGTAGGACTTGACGCGATCGAATCGTTGTAATATTTTACTCCGCGGTACTCCCTGACGAACTCGGCGCGGTGAGCGACTCCGCCGAATTCCCGTGCGACCTTGACAATGGAATCAACGCCGACGATTCCCCAAACAGCAGAAATCGCGGCAAGGTAGTTTTCAACATTATGCATACCGGGAATGCGGATGTCGCTGATGTCCATGATCCGGGTTACTTTTCCGTAATCGCTGTAGCAAACCGTCGTGCCGTCAAGGTACGCGCCGTTGTAAAGCTTTTCTTTTACGCTGAACTTGCAAAGCTGTCCGCGCACACTGTCCGAAAAACCGTCGGCAATTTCATTGTCGAGGTTAACAACAGCCTTTGAAAAAGCGTTTTGATGAAGCACAATGTTCTTTTTGCTGTCCACATACTCCTGCATATCCTTATGGATGTCGAGGTGGTTTGGCGCAAGGTTGGTTACGACCGCTATGTCGGGGCTTTTGCGCATTGAAATAAGCTGAAAGCTTGAGAGCTCGATAACCGCGTAATCCCCGGGTTTTATTTCTTCGATCTCGGGCAAAAGAGGCTTGCCGATGTTGCCGCCGAGGTGAACGGTTTTTCCTGCCGCTTTTAAAAACTCCGAGATTATCGTTGTGGTGGTCGTCTTTCCGTCGGAGCCCGTTACGGCAATTGCGGCGCACGGGCAAAGGTCAAAGAAAACCTCCATTTCGGAAGTGAGCACCCTGCCGTCCTGTCTGAGCTTTACAAGCTCCTCCTTGTAAAACGGAGTGCCGGGACTGCGGAAGACAATATCGGCGTCAATGTTTTTAAGATAATCGTCGCCGAGCAAAAGCCGCGCGCCGTATTTCTCAGCCTTTACAGCGTTTTCTCCCAAGTCTTCAAAGCTCTTGCGGTCGCAGGCGATAACCTCGGCGCCCTTGTCCGAAAACTGCTTTATAAGAGGCAGGTTGCTTGTGCCGATTCCGATAAATGCAACGCGTTTTCCCTTTACGCTTTCAAAAAAACGGTCAACAGATATATTCATATATAATCCCTCTTTACAAAATATGTTTTCATACATGGTTTATTATACTTTGTTTTGATAAAGAATTCAACAGTTTAGGGAAGATTGCAATAATATTGAAATATTTTTGTTTTAATGGTATTATTAAAGTTATTAAAAGGGGGCGGCGGCTTGCTTTATGATTTTATAAAAACAGATAAAAACCTGAAAACTCCCATGTACAGGCAGATTTATTTTTCGATCCGCAAATACATTGAGAACGGCAGCTTAAAAATCAACACTAAAATCCCGTCAATACGAAAGCTGAGCAGCAGCCTAAGCGTAAGCAAAACCACGGTCAAGGCGGCTTATGACCAGCTTTGCGCCGAAGGCTACATAAAAGCCGTGCCGCAAAGCGGATATCTGGTAGCGGCGGAATTCAAAAACACGCCGAAAAATGCCGAAGCCGGGGATAATTATTCTAATAAAGAAATAAGCTATTTTGAATACGATTTCAGCGGAAAAAGCGTTGACAAAAGCGTAACCGACATTTCGCAGTGGAAAAAGAACATTCGCGAGGTGATAAACAGCGACAGCCTGCTGACCTCCTACGGCGACCCTCAGGGCGAGCCAAAGCTCAGGGAAGCCTTGCAGCGTTACGCGCTGGGAGTAAGAAGCGTAAACTCACGTGCGGAAAGCATTGTGGTAGGCGCGGGAACACAGCCTATTTTGTTTTTGCTGTGCGCAATCGCCGCCACGGGCAAAAGGGTGGCAATGGCAAAGCAAAGCTTTGTTCAGTCCGAGCTTGTTTTCAAAAACTGCGGCTGTCAAATTTTCTGGTTTGAACAGGACGAAAACGGCGTAACAACAGAATCCCTCGATAAAATCAAGCCTGACTTTGTAATGATCAACCCGAACTTTTCGGGCACAGACGGAAGCGGTATGCCGGTTTCAAGACGGCTTGAGCTGATCGACTGGGCAAGAAAAAACAACGCCTTCATTATTGAGGACGACTACAACGGTGAACTGCGTTACAGCACTCTTCCCACGCCCTGCGTTCAAAACTATGACGCTGAAAACACGGTGTATATCGGCTCGTTTTCAAAGGTTTTGCTTCCGTCGGTAAGGATAAGCTATGCCGTTCTTCCGCAAAAGCTCGCTCAAAGCTACCAAAAAATCAAATCCGCGACCAATCAAACCGCGTCAAAAACCGAACAGCTTGCGTTGGCTGCTTATCTTAACAGCAACAAGTTCGAAACCCACCTAAGAAAAGCGCGAAGGGTTTACCTTGAAAAAAGCAAGCTGATCAGCGGCTGTGTAAAAAAGCACCTAAACGCCGAAAAAATCATTTTTAACGAAACCTCGCTTTATTTGCGCGTAATAATCAAAGACCGTTTTTCGCGAAAAAAGCTTGACGAGGAGCTGAAAAGCAAAAGCGTCAGACTTATGCCCAACAATTCCCCAAACGAAATCGGGCTCAGCTTTTCGGGCATAGCTACCGGCAAAATCGAAGAAGGAATAAAGCTGGTTTCTTCCGCACTGAAAAGCTCTTGTACCGATTATAATTAAAAAAATAAACAAGAAACAGCAAAGGACACGCAAAACACGTGTCCTTCGCCTTAAGGAGATTATTATGAAAAAAGTGGAGATAGCTAAATAATAAGAATCCGCCGTTTGTTATGCCGCTGCCCATGGTGTTGCCCCGTTGAAGTGATTGTCGGTACCGGGGAGAAAAGGGTTGCGGGGAGAGCGGCTCTCCCCTGTGTGATATATGATAAAGTGTGTAAAGGATAAATTTAAAGGGTGTTTTCTCCCGATGCCGGAATCATCACCGAGATTTCAAGGTTGCCGTTGCGGCATCTTAAATCGTTGATAAAGTCCTGGATGTCGTCCTCTTTGTTGAGCCTGATTTTGTAAATCAGCTTGTAAAGGCTGCCCATGTTTGTAGTTTTAACGTTCAAAAGCTTGCTGTCCTTTGTATACTTCTCGAAAAGGTCGTCAAACTCATGCGCGTAATTTAAGGATTCGGGAATTGTGATCCTGAGTTCACGGTACAAATCGTCCTTTTCCTTGATGTTTACAAAGTTAGCGCCGATCAATACCGCGCAAATTATAATTACAAAGACAGCCGCAAGAGCTACATATCCTACCGCTGTGGCAAGTCCTGCCGCCATTGCGAGGAAAATGCTGACGATTTCCTTCGCGCTTCCGGGAGCGCTTCTGAAACGAACCAGCGAGAAGGCACCCATTACCGCTACGGCGGTTCCTACACTGCCGTTTACAAGCATTATTACCGTTTGTACGATTGCCGGCAGCAAAAACAGCGCCAGTAAAAAGCTTTTGCTTTGTCTGCTGCGGAAGCCGGATGAAAAAGCAATGATCGCTCCGAGCACCAGCGACGCCGCGGTGCAGATCAAATAAGATGATATTGTAAAGGTTCCTGAAAATACAGGTGAAAATAAAGTACTAAGCACAGTTCTTACCTCCGTTGTAAACCCCGTTGTTTTTTCTGTCGCGTGTGATCTGATAAGCCGTTCCGTATTTTGAGAACGAGCCCGGGAAAATTTGAAGCTCGTCTAAAATATCGGTCAGCCAAATCGGCATTGCCTGCAATGCTTTGATCTCCATAATGCAGAGATCTTTTTCGAGGATAACCTCTCCGTAGCTTCCCGAAGCAAGGTCAAGGTCGGTGTCGCGGAATCTGACGTTGCGGTCAAAGGTGATCCTGAGCTCGTGATCGGTTTTGCTGTAATATGCAGTTCTGTCATAAGCGATAAACATTTTTGGCTGCAAGCCCTTGTAATAACGCATTGACCAGTCGATTTCCTTCATGATCTGAGAATCGTCGGGGAGCTTGCCGTTGTTGATGTAATTCATCGCGTCGTCATAACTTAAAGTTCTGCGGCGTTTATAAACCACACCGTTGAACTTTTTCTTCAGTTCAAGAAAAACTTTACTGTCATGCTTAGGCGTAGAATAGCTGCGAAGTCTTAGTTTTTCCTTATATGCCGGCTTTTCTACGGAGCTGCGGATAAGCTGAAAGTTGTCTGTGTCAAAATAAAGACTGCAAATTGTGCTTTCGCCGTATTCATCCTCTTTGATGTAGCTTTTGATCGCGTCAATCAGCTTGTTGCGATGGTTTATTGTAAGAATATACTTTTTTTCGGTTCTTTCAAATACAGTTTGAATACCCATGAAAACGCCTCCCTGCTGTCTGTTATGAGTATATTATAAAAGTCAAAGCTTAAAAAAACTTAAAATATCTTAAAAAATTTGTAATTTAATTTTAAGTATTTGCTTTTCCTTTTGTTGACTGTATGATAAACCGTAAACCTTAAAAAACACTTAAATATTTTCAGTTTTTTATTTTTTTATTATTCCGGAGTAAGAACTCCCTCCTTATAATATTTTAACAGCTGTTTCAAATCGTCTATTTCGCTTTTTATTTCTTTTCCGTTGTCGGTATCTCCTACCATAACGCGGTGGTTTTCGGTTTCGATGATCTCGGAGCTTGAAATTATGTCAATGTTTTTTTCTATTGCCCTTGACACGGTTTCAAACGGCTGGTGAGCCTTGATCCTGAGTCCGTGCGAGTTATAAATAAGCGTGTATCCCGCAATTCCGGTTGTTTTGTGGTAAGCTTTGCAAAAGCCGCCGTCAATAACAAGCAGTTTTCCGTCCGCCTTTATCGGAAGCTCGCCCTTTACCGTTTTTATCGGCGTGTGACCGTTCACTATGTGCGACCTGCTTCCTTCGAGCCCGAATTCTTTGAGTATCATCTCGCAGGTTTTTGCGGTGGTGTAATAATCATAATAAGGGTTCTTTTCCTCATGCCACGCGTTTTTATCCGAGATAAACGCACGTTCAAAGGTTTTAATATTTCTTCCGCACAAGGGGGATTTTCTGCCGCACCACAGGTACCACAAAAAATCGGTATCGTCTTTTTCGCGGTCGCCCGACAAAAAGGCGCGCCTTGCCTTTTCTTCGGCAAGGTCAAAAAATTCTCTGCCGCTGCACGGCTTTCCGAACAAAGTGATGCGGTCAAGTCTGCCGTTTTCGTCAAGCGGAACACAGCCGTGATAAAGCAGGTTGCCGTTAAAGCGTTTATACATACAGCCCTTTTCATAAAGAAAAGCCGCGTGACGCTGCATGCGTTCGCTGTTCAAAAACGAACTTCGCAAATCGTCGATAATAAAGCTTTCTTCTTCGTCAAGGGTGTAACAGTCGCCCCTTACAAGAGTCGGGAACTCGGTGTCGTTGAGCTTGTACTCGACGCCCTCGGACACAACGGTGCCCTTTTGCAGGTCGATTTTGTCGAGCAGCAGCCTGTCCTCCATCTCGTATTCCGGATGCCGCAAAATAACGTGACCTTCAAGCTTGAACTGGATCACCTCGATAGCCTTAAGCGCGGCTTCCATGGGAGTTTTGCCCGAATAAGTTTTTTCGGCGTAAAGCGCAAGGTTCCTCAGACTTATTCCGTAGCCGTTTTCAAGTGTGCGGATCGTGTTGTATTTGACCGCGTTGCGAACCACGTTGGCAATACAGGCGTTGCTTCCCGCGGCGGCTCCCATCCAGAGTATGTCGTGGTTTCCCCACTCGATGTCAAGGGAGTTGACGGTCATAAGTAAATCTACGATTTTTTCCGCCGATTCTCCCCTGTCGAAAATATCGCCGACAATGTGCAGTCTGTCGACAGCGAGCCTTTTTACAAGCTGAGCCAGCGCAATGACAAAGCCGTCGGGATCGATCTCGATTATTGTATTTAAAATTTCGCGGTGATAGCGCACCTGGTTGTTGTCCTCGTCCTTTTGCGCGTGAAGAAACTCGTCGATAATATAGGCGTAGTCCTTCGGAAGCGCCTTTCTTACCTTTGAACGGGTGTATTTTGAAGAAAGCGTGCTTGCAATAAGAATAAGCTGATTTATAAGGTTTATGTACCATTTCGGCGTATTAAGCTTTTTCTTTTTTACCTGGTTAAGCTTTTCTACGGGATAATATATAAACATACAAATAGCGTTTCGCTCGTTGTCGGTCATGGTGTCGCCGTAAAGCATATCGACCTTTTCGCGCACTACGCCCGAGCAATTGTTCATTATATGATAAAACGCCTCGAACTCGCCGTGCAAATCGCTCATAAAATGCTCGGTGCCCTTCGGAAGATTCAAGATCGCGCTAAGGTTTATTATCTCGCGCGAAAGTGAGCTGACAGTAGGGTATTTTTCGGCGAGAAGCTTATAATATTTTGTTTTGTTTTCCATATTAACTCCTGCTGACGATGTTTTGTATATAACCGTAGGGTTCGGAAAAAGACCAAACCCTACAAATTGACAATATTAAATTAAGCGTTGTTAAGCGCGTACGCCGATGACGCGGGAAGACCTAAAAGATACATAATGTATTCCTCGCGGTCTCTTAGCTTTGACTCTTCTATTTCGGTTTCGGGTTTGTTTCCCAAAAGCAGCAATACCGCGTGAACAACATTGCTGCCGATTTCGCGTTCAAGTGAATCCATATGCAGATCTGAAAGCTCGATTGCTTTTTCAACCGAAATATAAATACATCCGAGCGCTTCGCTGTCGTCGGGAACTGTCAAGCACGATACAACCGTACTGTCGCCGAAATGCTCTTTGTTGAGCTCGGATATGCGCTGATTGTCAACAAAAACAACATTGATCTGAGTGTCGGTATCTACATTCTCATTTTGCAGCGCGGCAATGCAGCTTCTGCGGATCAACATTCTGAGTCCTTTAGGAATTTTAACTGTCTTTTGCTCATCGGTAATAACTACTTTGTACTTTACTGACATTTAACAAAACTCCTTTCCTGCGAATAGAGAATAGAATTTATTATGTATATATTTTAATAAAAAACAAAAGAAAAGTAAATTCTCATAATACATAATAATTAAATTTTTTACAATAATTATTTGTGTATATTGTCAGAGTAAGTGATTGACTTTGATTATTTTGAAATCAATCCAACATTTTAGCTCAATTTATTTTATCGTTTTTGTTTATTAAAAATCAAATTCAGTCAATTTCAATCGCGGTTTTTTGAATTTTATTAATTGTTTGTTTATTATTGATGTCAATTTTTGCCGCAAAAATATTTATTCTGATTTTCAACTCAAAAAAGCCCGAAAAAAAGCGCCGTTGCATTTGACTGCAAAAGCGCTTAATTTTTGGTATTTGGTTTTGTTACGGCGTCGAGGCTGTGCTTTGCTATACGGCGGTTCTTTTTGGCTTCGTTCTCACAATAGCTCTGTTTCTGTTCGAGCTTCTCACGCCTGTCCATTTCGGCGAGCTCTTCCTTTGTGACGGGCTTTGCCTCGGTGATACCCTCGAAATCTGAGAAAGATTAAAGCCGCCCTTTCAGACGGCTTTAACTAAACTATTGCGGAGACCGTTAGTTCTGCGGATGATTTTTCTAACTTACAAGAGTTCCAAAGGTCGCTCTGCCTGCAACGCCGTCAACGTACAGACCGTTATCGGACTGGAAGGCGCGCACGGCGGCGTCGGTTTGGCTTCCGAAGATCCCATCGAGGATGATATTATAGCCCTTGCAGATAAGCATTGCCTGCAAGATTTTCACCAAATCTCCTTTAGCGCCGGCCGCAAGATTAGTCACCGCAAGACCTGTGCAGGCTCCGAAGATCCCGTCAACGGCTAAATTCGCGCCGTTGTTGTTGAGCTCGTTTTGCAGCGCCCTGACAAGTGCTTTTCGAGTCCGGCTTCCGTATATTCCGTCCACATCAAGCCCGGCGGAAAACTGAATGTTTAACAGCCTTTGTACATCTTTAACCGCGCAGTATTCATCTTTATTTCCTACGCAGCTTCCTGAAACCACCGCCGAATTCTCAATGATATTGCAGTCGCAGTCACCCGAAACTCCGTTTACTCTCCCCACTCCGTACTGCCAAATATCGCACGCGCGGCTGTGCGAGCTTGACCAGTGGGCAAGCCAGACAGAGTATTTTGATTTCAGCAATTCGTAGTTCAGGCATGAGGTAAACCAGCTTGGGCTTGAATAGATCCCAACGCGGAAGCCCCCGGCTTTAAGCGTTTCGAGAAAGCTGCACGCAACGTCCGTCAGCGTGTTCATACCGAGCGACATTTGCCCTGCTTCCTCCATATCGTAGTACACGGGCAGATCAAAGCTTTTGCCTTTTAGAATTTTTGCACATGCCTTTGCTTCCTGTGCGGATTCATATGTATCGTAAGCGTAGCTGTACCAATATGCGCCGATATTTAAGCCTGCCGCCCTTGCGCCTTTGTAATGGTTCTCGAACTGATTGTCCTTTACGGTGCTGAAGCCTGCGCGGATAATCACCGCGGTTACTCCCGAGGCCTTGACCTTGTTGAAATCTACATTCTGCTGCCATGTAGAAATATCAATACAGTTTGGTTTCATTGTCCACCTTGCCTTTTAAATTCTTAACGGTCCTTACGAGGAACGGCGGCATTGGTACGCCTATTTCGCCGAGGTTTTCAAGTATTGAGATAAGCTCGTTTATGATCAGCCAGATTATTACCATAAGCCCGAAAAAGTTTGGCAGGCTTGTCTGCACTCCAACCTGAGCGAGTGCCGAGGTTATAAGGTAATCGACCACGATCCCCACACCGACCAGCGCCAAATAGCCCACCTTTTTGATAATGCCCAGCACGCCGACGCGGCTGTTAAGCTCTCCACCGCGCTTCGCGCTTATCATTCCCGTGAGGTAGTCAATAGCCATGACTATTACAAGCACAACGAGCGGCACCATTAAGATGTTAAAATACGCCGTCACG
>CADAYK010000030.1 GCA_902792105.1 uncultured Ruminococcus sp. | reverse complement strand
CGGCGCCACGCGCCCCTGACGGGCGCGCGCCTGCCGCTGTAACATATCAGCAAATGCGGCGGTATCAGATCGACAACGCTATCGGAAGCGGCGAAACCGTCAGCGAGTTTTACAACGGCTTTGTAAAGTCGGACACGCGCTTTCCCGAAAACTGGCAGAGCGTCTATACACAGTATGTCCGCGCGGATTTCGACGCGCAGATAGAATTTATTGAGCGGCTCCAAAGCGGAGCTTACAGGGAAAAGTGGGGGACAGCCGATGCAGGAGCTTGAATATAAAATCATCGGCACCGCGCTCCTCGTTGAGCAGAAACAGCGCGACCTTATTTTCCGCGAGGTCTCTGCTTCATACTTTGAGGACACAGCGCTCGCGGCGATATTCAGAAAGCTGAGCGCCGCGTATAAGGCTTACCCCAACGCCGACAGCACCGCTTATTTCTCGGCGCTGAGCGAGGACGAGCGCCGCAACGTTCTTATGATGATGGACAAAATGATATCTCCCGCAATCGCCGCCGAGCAGATGAACGACACACTCAGGGCGTTTTGTGAGGACTATCAAAAGCGCAGTCTTAAAAGCAGCGTCGCGGATCTGGCACTGGGCGAGCCTACCGCCGCGGATATCCGAAAACTCGCCGACGAAGCCGAGAGCCTCACAAAAAGCAGAGCCGACAGCGCGGCAAAGTATATTGCGGAGTACAACGAGCCGATAGAGGTGATAAAAACGGGGTTTCCGTCGCTTGATTCGCTCCTCAACGGCGGCTTTATGCGGGGCACGCTCACCACAATCGGCGCCCGACCGTCAACGGGAAAAACGACCTATGCCATAAACATAGCTACGCACAGCCCCGCTCAAAAGGTGCTTTTTATAAGCGTTGAAATGTCGGCGCGCATGATTTACGACCGAATAGTCGCCGACAAGGCAGACGTCGACTATAAAAAAAGCGGGCTGCATTTAATTGATTTCGATAAGGCGCGGCAGATTGTAGAGGGGTACCCAAACCTTACAATCGTCGATGATATGTCGGGAATCGAGGACATAGAGCAGTTTATCTACACCGAGCGCCCCGACGTGGTCGTTATAGATTTTATTCAGATAGTCACCTCTGTCAACCGCTTTACCGACAACAGGCAGCGCATTGATTACATCTCTCAGCGGCTTAAATCGGCAGCAAAGAAAACAAACTGCTGCATTATAAGCCTGTCGCAGATAACACGCGGCGGCAAGGACTGCCCGACCATGAGCGATCTAAAAGAAAGCGGCGGGCTTGAGCAGGACAGCGATTATATAATCCTGCTGTACCGCGAATATGTCAACGATAAGAGCAACGCGGCGGTAAAGCCCGAGGCGACGATCGTAACGCTGGACAAAAACAAATTCGGAAAGGCGGGCGAGCTGCATATGGACTTTATCGGCAGCCGTCAGCGATTTATTGAGGCGGACGACGTAATAACCCGCCCGGTTCAGAGTGAGGTGGAGCCCGATGAAGACCTCCCGTTTTAGTTACATACAATGCGCTAAATGCAGACACGAATATGACCCTTTATCCGTTATGAGGTGCAGATACAGTAAAAAGGGCGCTCAAATTTGCTTTTGGTGCTGTAAAAAATGTCCGTATATACGCCGCATTGAAAATCACTGGCAATGCGGCTATCAAGCGAAAGGAGAAGCAAAATGATAACAGCAATAATAATCAGCGCCATAGCCGGCGCGACGATCGGCTACACAATAGCGGCGGTGCTTATGATGGGAACGCGCTCAGAACCGAAGGAAAACATCCCGAAAGAGGAGCCGACGAGGCTGTTCACGGCTGGCTGCTTGGTGAAGTGGGGCGGCGAGTGTCATGAAATGCTTTTAATGTATGAAGGCGACGACCACCAGACGTACACAAATATCTTAAACAGACAAGGGATTATATTCACAGAAGTCCCAATAGAGGAATTGGAGGCGGTTGAAGAATGAAAGAAATTCTTTTCCGCGGAAAACGCGTTGATAACGGCGAGTGGGTGTATGGATGATTTATACAGCGGATGATATATATTTGAAGCCTTGCCCGTGTTGCGGGCACACACGTCCCGAAATCATTGGCGGACCATTGTATATGGCTATATGTAGGAATTCAGATTGTCAGCTTCAAATTCCAAACTATATATCTGTAAATGAAGCACAAAAGGCTTGGAATAGTAGGACGTTTGAGCCTAATGAAAGGCATGGCGATTTAATAGATAGAGGCAAACTACTTGATACTATTTGGGAAACCCTACATAAATTTTCTGTATCGGTTGAAGTGGAGAATGAGATAATCAAATTGATAAAGGCAGAGCCTTATTTGTTGAAAGGAGAAAAGAAATTACATATCACGCACTAATCAGGGTTTACGAAGAAGGACACCCTACAATTTCTGTAACTGAGGATAACATCACTACGACATATGATATGATACCTGTTCCTACGCCGCACGGCAGGCTGATAATAAAGACCGAGGAAGGAGAAGAAATTGAAATTAACTGAAAAACCATATTACAAACAACCGTGGTATTCTTCATATCGGGCTATGATGGATAGATGTTATAGGCAGAGTGCAAAGAACTATAAATATTATGGCGATAGAGGAATAAGAGTTTGTGATGAATGGCACGATATAGAAACATTTGCTATTTGGTGCGAACACAGCGGTTATAAAAGCGGTTTAACTATAGACAGAATAAATGTTAATGATAATTATTCTCCGTCAAATTGCCGATGGGTAACAAGAAAAGAGCAGGCAAATAACCGAAGAAATACTGTTTATGTAACAATAGATGGAATAACAAAAACATTAACGGAGTGGGCAGAATTTGCAGGGCTTAATAAATCAACTTTGAAAAATCGTTATTGCGATGGAGTAAGAGGTGTAATGCTTTTGCATAAATCTGAAAACACGAAGTTTAAAAAAGGATATAACAAATATGATAATCCAAGGCATTACAAAGATTATAAACCCCCAACAATCATCGAAGCGGAGGTGAGCGAGTGAAGAAGTTAAGTCCCAAAGGCTATGAAAAATTGATAAGGTTATTTCAATCTTTAAGTGGAACAAGAAGTCTTTGGGAAAGCTTTAATGATTGCATTAATCTTTTTTCCCTTTCTTTTCAGAATTTTACCGAGTGCGGAGATGTATTCCGAAAAAATGAGGAGGAATACAAGCAAATAATCGGAAAGTACAAAGAAAAAGAGCAGGAATTGATATTTCATATTTTTGCCGAATTATCAAATGAATATGAGATGAATCCTTTTCAGGACCTACTCGGTGAGTTGTATATGCGCTTAGATATGGGAAGCAAGACACTGGGGCAATTTTTTACACCGTACCATTTAGCGCAGTTGTGTGCTGAAATGGCAGATATTGCTCTTATTAAACAAGAAATAGCAAATAACGGGTTTATTACGATAAATGAGCCGTCATGCGGTGCAGGTGCCAATATCATTGCCGTTATGGAATTCTTACATCGTAACGGAATCAATTATCAAAAAGAAGTGGTTGTTGTTTGTCAAGATATTAGCGCGTTAACAGCCAAAATGTGCCACGTTGCACTTTCGTTTTTAGGTTGCCAAGCTGTAATAAAAATTGGTGACACTTTAGCGAATCCGTTTGAACGATACAGCGCAGAACGCCTGAAATCAAATTTGCTGAAAACGCCGTTCTTTATTTTATACGGTGGTTATAAGAAGGTGTAAAAATGGACTTACAGAGTGTGTGGATTAAAATGTTTCCAATGCTTCAAGGATTCAACAATGAGCAGCGCGAGATAATAAAATCTGCTATGTTCGCCACTCTTGGTAATTGTGAAATCTCTGAAATAAATTTGTCTACGGACATTGTTATTTCAGAAGATAAGAATCAAAGAGCAATTTCAATGTTTTTTATAGCAAAAAAGGTTGAAGGACTATCCGATAAAACCTTGAAATATTATCGTGTTGTGATAAACAAATTGTTTATGGTAGTATCAAAACCTATAGATTTAATGGTAACTGATGATATTCGCTATTATTTAGCTATAAGACAAATAGAGGATAAGATTTCGTTAACGTCAATAGACAACGAAAGGAGAATTATTAATTCTTTTTTTGAGTGGCTTGCGCTTGAAGATTACGTTCAAAAAAACATAGTTAAGCCAATAAAAAAAGTTAGATTCAGAAAGAAGAAAAAGAAAGCTTTTACTCCTGTTGAGATTTCAAAAATCAAAGACGCGTGTATGACCCTAAAAACAGACGAAAGACGGCGCCGAGCAATCGCGTTAGTTGAATTATTGCTATCGACCGGAAGCAGAGTCGGAGAAATATCGGAGCTTACTATTGATAACATCGATCTTGATAACGGCACGGCAATTGTTTTAGGAAAAGGCAACAAAGAACGAATGGTATATCTGAACGAAGTGGCTAAACTTAGGTTGAAGGAATATTGGGATTGCAGAAAAATAAAATCACACTATTGTTTCTGTTCATTGAATCAAGGCGGTAATTCGATAAGCGAAAAGCTGAATATACGCGGAATAGAAACATTAGTGCAAGATTTGGGTAAAATTGCAAATGTTCAAAATTGTCACCCACATAGATTTCGCCGTACCATGGCGAGTGAAGCTATTAAAAGAGAAATGTCGATAATAGATGTTCAGAGAATTCTTGGTCACGAAAGCCTTGAAACAACAAAAATCTATTTGGATTTGGACGATTCGAACCTGAAATTTTTGCATCAAAAGTATTTGTAAGGAGGTGAGCGAGTGAATCACGACGCAACACATTGTGATGATTACAGAAAAGCTAAATGTCCTAAACGGTGCTATCGAGCGCAGTTGACGCAGGAATTAAGAGAAAGACCTGATTTATTTTTCTTGCCTATTAGTTGGGCAAATTTCAAAGGAACTAAAGAATGCCCGATGGTTAAGGAGGTACCAGACAATGGCAACTTGTAAAGAATGTGTACATGTTGGAGTATGCAGGTATTATACGAATGAATTAGCCAAAGCGAACGGTATACCGCTTAAACTGGAAGAAGTTGAGCGGTTGTTGGAATGTGATGATTGTGAGAATTTCAAAGACCGCTCCCGATTTGTGGAGCTGCCGTGTGTGGCTGGTGAATATGTTTATGTAATTGAACCGATATTTGGTAAATCAATCGAACACACTATTAGTCGCAGAAAAATAAAATCCATTGAACCACATGCAGAAATAAAATTTTATGGCGGCTGGATACACGATTGTCTTTCAGGTTTTGGGCGTTATATTTTTTCGACTTACGAAGAAGCCGAACAGGCGTTGAAGGAGCGTGAAATTAATGAATAGTAGAATCAACATTGATAAAGCGGCACATAGAGTAGTCGATTTTCATTTGCAATCCATGCGTTTATGCGGGACGTTTCATGACGGAGATTTCATAGCGTTCTATCATGAGGAACGGCTATATTCTGTAAAAGATATGAAAACCAGTATTGTTTTCCTTGTGTATGCCAACAGTTATCAGGACGCCATCAGGCGCGTAAAAAGTGCGTTGAAGGAGCGTGAAAACAATGACAAAACCGACCATTGAAGCCGCAATCATAGAAGCCAACCGCGCGAAAAATCCCGAAAAGCGCGTGACAGACTATAATCACCGCGCTAAGTGCATGGATATTCTCATCGAGGCGGCGAGGTTCAGAATTCCGAAAAAGCCCGAAATTGAAAACCGATACTACGGCGTCGGGCGCTGCCCTACATGCCGCGCGGTATTTCGTGACCGCACAACGAATTTCTGCGGCAACTGCGGGCAAGCGCTTGACTGGACATAAACTCAGCAAACACCGGTGCCGCTCCGCCGTGTCAAAATTTAACATCATATACACAATTTCAAAAATATAGCAACGTGCAAAATAAACGCTCCGGTGCGGCGGGGCAAAGGAGGTAAAAAAAATGTACATACCTGAATTTTGGGCGGGAGTCGTGGCGGGCGCCTTCGGCTGCCTTGCCGTTATTATCGTAATCGGCTTGGCCGCAAGCAAATATCAAAAACATAAAAAGAGGTGATTCCTACATATGAAAATCAGAGACTTCACGTTTGCGCAGCGCCTTGAAGAATTAATGGTTGACCGTGATTTATATCCGAGCGACATACAGCGCATAACAGGTATTAAACGCCAACGCATCTACGAATATCTGCAAGGCGTTACCCAGCCAAGTGCATATAATCTTAAACGCATTGCTGAGGGTTTAAACGTGAGTTCTGATTGGCTGTTAGGTATTAAAGACAACTGAAAAATTGTCACGGATTCGGACATCAAAATCTTATAGACTGGTAGTAGAGATACTATCAGTCTTTTTTTATTTTTGGAGGGATATATGGCAAAGCCGTGGGCTAAGGCGTTCTATTCCTCGCTGGCGTGGGAGTGCTGCCGCTCATCATTCATAGCAGAACGCATACTTGCTGACGGCGGACTGTGCGAGATCTGTCATGAGGAGCTCGGCTACATAGTGCACCATGTCAAGGAGCTTACACCGGCGAACATAAGCGACCCGAACATATCGCTCAATCATTCTAATTTGCAATACGTTTGTAAAAAATGTCACGACAAAACTCACGGAGTTTTTTGCGAAAGCAAACAGAAATATTTTTTTGACAGCAACGGACAGATTCAGCCATACCCCCCTATAAAAATATAACATTCGTTCGACCCACCGCCCGGGGGGGCAACCTCGAAAAATAACGCAGGAATTATTTTTGACCCCCCTCCCCGAAATTATTTTGAACAATTATGAAAAATCAGATTAAAGCTAAAAAAGCGGCGATTACGAAAGAAAAGAACAGATTAACCGAAATCTGCGAGAACCTGCCGGAAAATAAAAAAGCGCTCGCTGTCGGGCTGATTGAAAACATCGCATTTCAGCGCATAGAGCTGCAGGGACTGCGTGATTTTCTCGCTGTGAACGGTTGGACTGAAATGTTCAGTCAGTCTGAGAAGCAGGAACCTTACAGCCGCATTCGCCCTGAGGCGGATATTTTTATAAAGACATTATCGCTGTATGCGAAAAACATTAAAACACTGTCCGAGATGTCGCCTAAGCCCGTCAACGGATTAGCTGATGAATCAGACGGCTTTGACGCTTTCGCAGAGGGCAGGGATAGGGCTTGAAACGCTATCCGCTGACCTATAACCCTATATTAGATTACTATGAAAAGATTGAAGCCGGCGAGGAAATAGTTGGTGATAAAGTCTGCAAGTGGTATAAGAAGCTTGCCCATGACGTAGAGCACCCGGGTTACTATCATTACGAGCCAAAGCGTGGAAATCACATTATCGAATTTGCGGAAAATTTCTGCCGCCACTCAAAAGGAAAGCTCGGCGGGCAACTTGTCACGTTGGAGCTGTGGGAAAAGGCGTGGCTTGCCGCGACGTTTGGATTCGTGGACGGCGACGGCGTTCGTAAATATACGCTGTCGGTGTTGATTGTAGCCAAGAAGAACGGAAAGTCTCTGCTTGCGTCGATTGTC
The DNA here is from genome assembly GCA_902792105.1 of uncultured Ruminococcus sp. Classification (GTDB taxonomy): domain Bacteria; phylum Bacillota; class Clostridia; order Oscillospirales; family Acutalibacteraceae; genus Ruminococcoides. The sequence continues at coordinate 12,375 of CADAYK010000030.1, read as the reverse complement.
GGGCTGTATCTGCTCATAGGCGACGGCGAAGCGGGACCCGAAGTCTACGCGGTTGCGACTAAGCGCGACCAGGCAAAAATTATTTGGACTGAAGCCAAGCGCATGGTGAGAAAATCCGAGGTTTTGCTAAAACGCATTAAACCGCTGATCAATGAATTGTCTTCCGAAGATTACAATTGCGGCACATTTAAGCCGCTTGCCTCTGACAGCGACACACTTGACGGCTTAAACGTGCACGGCTGTTTAATGGACGAGCTGCACCAGTGGAAACATGGACGGCCGCTTTTTGACATCATGGTTGACGGAACCGTCGGCAGAGAACAGCCGCTTGTCCTGGTAACAACTACTGCGGGCACAGTCCGCGAGGATATATACGACGAAATTTACGACGACGCGCGAACGGCGACGAACGCGCTGTTTGATGAAAACGCCTATCTTGACGAACACAGCCTTTATATCGTCTATGAGCTTGACAAGCGGAGTGAATGGACAGATCCCAATTGCTGGGCGAAAGCGAACCCTGGGCTTGGCACAATCAAGAATTTAACAAGCTTTAAGGCTCTGATTGAGAAAGTTAAAAACAAGCCTGAACTTTTAAAAAATACCCTTTGCAAGCAATTCAATATTCCCGAAACCTCACAAGAGGCGTGGCTCACGTTTGAGCAATTGAACAACGAAAATAAATTTGATGTTGCCGAGTTGAAACCTCGTTACGGAATAGGCGGCGCGGATTTGTCAAGCACGACTGACTTGACGGCGGCCTGCGTGATGTTCTGCGTTCCTAACGACAAGACAATTTATTTTCTGCACATGTACTGGATTCCCGAGGATTTAGTCGAGAAGAAAGTCAAAGAAGATAAAGTCCCCTATGACAAATGGATTGAGCAAGGATATATGCGGACATGCCCCGGCAACAAGATCCACGCGGGAGTTGTAACCGAGTGGTTCAGAGAGGTTCAGGATGAGCTGGACATTTACCTGTTTAAAGTAGGGTATGACGCATGGTCTGCTACATACTGGGTTCAGGAAATGAAAAATCAGTTCGGAGATATTCTAACGCCGGTTATTCAGGGAAAGAAAACACTTTCGGATCCGATGAAGAACCTCGGCGCTGATTTAGATAAAAAGCTAATCAACTATAACAACAATCCTGTCACAAAGTGGTGCTTGGCGAACACCGCTAAGGATGAGGACAGGAATGGCAATATACAGCCGGTTAAAACGAGCAAGGCAACCCGTCGCATTGACGGCACAGCCGCTATGCTCGACGCCTACACAGTCTACTACAACAACATAGACGAATATCTGTCGATGGTTTAGGAGGTGAAGCTTTGGGAATTATTGAAAAATTCAAAAACCTATTTTTCGGCGGCGGTAAAGTTACTGTCACAAAAATGGTAACACCTCTTGGAAATTCATTTCAATTGTGGGGTAACGAGGCATATAACAACGACACAGTCAGAGCGTGCGTGAACGCCCGTGCAAAGCGTATATCAAAGCTGACGCTAAAACATGTCCGTGAGACTACCGACGATAAAGGCAATAAAAGGCTTGAAGTCAGCCCGATTCCTTATATGCGGTTCCTGCTAGAAAAGCCGAACAGATATATGACGCTTTCGGATTTCCTGTTTAAGTTATCGGCGGTATCCGACCTCGCGGGAGACGCATTCGCGCTGATTCTGCGCGATGAAAACGGTCTGCCTATGGAATTATACCCCATACCCGCAAACGCGGCAGAGGCGCGATATAACGCCGACGGAACGCTATATTATATTTTCTCGTTGAACAATGGCTCACGCTGGCAATTCAGTGACGCCGATTTAATACATATCCGCGAGGATTTCTACAGCGACCAGACTTTTGGCACGGGCAAAGCACAGGCGCTTGCGCCGCTGCTCGAGGTCGCGGAAACTACCGACCGCGGAATTATCAACGCAATTAAGAATTCTTCCATCGTGCGCTGGCTGCTGAAATATACCAGCTCAATGCGACCTGAAGACTTAAAGAAAAACGCAAAGGAATTTGCCGACAATTATCTGAATATCGCAACTGACGCCGTGGGCGTCGCCGCGACCGACGCAAAAGCGGACGCAACGCAAGTCAATCCGCAGGATTATGTCCCGAACGCGTCAATAATGTCGAAGATACCGCAGCGCATTATGTCGCTGTTCGGCGTTAACGAAAAAATCCTGCAAGGCACAGCGAACGAGGACGAGGAAAACGCCTACTACGAGGCAGAAATCGAACCGTGGGTTGTGCGGCTCGCGCAGGAAATGACGTTTAAGCTATTCTCCCGCCGTCAGATCGGCACGGGCAACTATATAACAGCAGGTTCATTTAACTTGCAGGCCGCGAGCATTAAGACCAAGCTGCAGCTGGTGCAGATGGTTGACCGAGGCGCGCTGACGGTTAATGAATGGCGTGAAACTATGGGCTTGCCGCCCGTTGAGGGAGGCGAAACACCTATCCGCCGATTAGACACGGCGACGGTTGAAACTACATCAAGCGGAGGAGGTGAGAATAATGCCGAAAGTGATTAACGTTAAAGGTACAGTCGTATCGGATGATGACGCGTGGATCTATAACTGGTTCGGAATTGAAGCAGTCAGCCCGAACACTATCTCCGCAGCGCTTGTCGAGGCAAACGGCGACGATGTTGTTATTAGAATCAACTCAAACGGCGGTGATATTTTCGCGGGTTCGGAAATTTATGACCTGATCTCAAGCTATGAAGGAAACGTCCTGATTCGAATAGTCGGAATGGCGGCGTCGGCGGCGTCGGTTATCGCAATGGCGGCAGAATCGGAAATCGCCCCTACCGGACTAATGATGATTCACAATGTTCAGTCAGGCGCTCACGGCGACTACCGCGAAATGGAACACAGCGCCGAAGTGCTGAGAGAAGCTAACCGATCAATTATGTCGGCGTACCGCGAAAAAACAGGAATGTCGGAGGACGAGCTGTTATCGCTAATGGATAACGAAACGTTCATGTCAGCCGATACCGCTGTAGAATTTGGCTTTGTCAATAAAATATCAGACTACAGCAAAGAAGCAAAGTCACCTGATAGCGGCATACAGCTTGCCGCCTCTATGACGGGTTTATTGCCTGCCGCAACAATCCGTAAATTCAGAGCTGAGCGCGCAAAAGCGCAGGCACAGCTGGATTTAATAAAACTATTGTAAAAAAAGGAGTAAAAAAGTATGACCTACGAACAGCAGCGTGCTCAGCTTGTTTCTCAGGCTCAGGAGCACATAAAAAACGGAAACATTGAAGAGGCTAATAAGATCATGAATCAGATTCGCAGCCTCGACGCAGAGCATGACCAGAGCACGACCGCCCAGGCTAATCTTGACGCGCTTAACGGAACACGTCAGAGCGCGCAGATTCCCGCGCAGTTCCTCAACGCTCAGGGCGCAGCTCTCACCGACGACGGTGCGCTTGAGCCCGAGGACATGTTTGCTTCTATGGAATACCGCAGAGCATTCATGAACTACATCGTGAAGGGCACGCCTATTCCCGACAGGTTCAACAATCAGGCGTATGTGACCACATCAAGCACAGCGGGCACTATCGTTCCCACAACACTCTATCAGCAGATCGCCGTTGAGCTTTCCGAGTACGGCGCGATCTACGGCAGAGTGTTCAAAACATTCTATCCCAACGCACTTGTAATTCCTACTCTCAGCGTTAAGCCTACCGCTTCATGGGTCGACGAGGACGCGGGCGCAGAATCTCAGAAGTTCACAACCGACAAGATCTCATTCAGCGGTTATAAGCTCGAATGCACTACCGCTTTTTCGCTGTTTATGACAGTAGCGTCTCTCGATATGTTTGAGAGCCAGTTCGTGACTCTCATTATCGAGGCAATGGTTAAGGCTATCGAGGATAAGATTCTTAACGGTAACGGCAGCGGCTGCCCCAAGGGTATTCTTACATACACACCGCCCACAGGACAGGCTATCGACATCGCGGCAGCTTCCGGCCTTTCCTACGAACTGCTTTGTCAGATCGAAGGTGCTTTGCCCGCACCCTACAGACGCGCCGAGTGGATTATGACGAAGAAATCCTTTATGGCGTGGATGGGCATTACCGATGATAACGGACAGCCTATCGCCCGCATTAACGCAGGACTGAGCAACGGCCCCGATTTCGTTCTTAACGGCCGCAGAGTTGTACTTGCAGACGGCTACATGGACGATTACGCCGCAACCGTAAGTACTGACACAATCTGCTTTGCGCTGTTCGATTTCAGCTACTATGTATTTAATGAAATGCTGGCGCTGATGATTAAACGATTTACTGACGATAAGACCGACAACACCTACATTAAGGCGGTTATGCTCGCCGACGGTAAGGCAATCGATACACACAGTCTGGTTACCGTTACCAAGAAGGCAACTTAACCTGAGGTGGCAATATGGCGGTAGAGCTTAACGACGAGTTATTAACTCAGATAAAAACCGCCCTGCGCCTCAGCTCTGAGAATTACGCATTTGACGAGACCTCTATTTTTCCCATGGTTAGCGCCTGCCTCTGCGATATGCAGGGTGCGGGCGTTGACCTAAACAACGCCGAGAACGCTTACCTGATAAAGCAGGCCATTATATTTTATTGCCGAGCTAATTTCGGGCTTTCGAATGATGACAAATGGCAAAAGAATTATGAGAAAACCCGCGACGCGCTCGGTTCGCGGACGGCTGCGGAGGTGCAGGCGTGAACAGAGATACACTTGTAGTTTTAATCAAACGCGGAGAATCCCAGACCGACGTTTACGGCAACGCATATTATCCAGAGGAACGTCGGGAAGTATTTGCGCAGAAAAAGTCAGTCAGGCAGACCGAGTTTTTTCAGGCGTTCGCGGTGGGCTTCAAACCCGAAATCGTGCTTGAAATCTACGATTTTGAGTATGAGAATCAGGAATTCTGCGAGCTTGACGGGGAGCGGTTCAGTATATACCGCAGTTATCCGATTAAAGGCACTGACCGCGTGGAGCTGTACCTTACCGCGATTGTAGGTGATACGAATGCCCTTGCCTAAATCCGTTAAATTCAAAAAAAACGGGGTTGAATTTCTATCCAACTGCAACCGCATTGAATACACGCTCAAGGAGCTGACGCGGGCGGCGTTGCGCGACACAGGGAAATATATTTGCCGTGAGGCGCGGAAGAAAGTAAAGCGGCGCACGGGGCGTATGGCAAAGAACACACAATACTGGGTGCGTTCAAAGCAGGAAACGCCTGATTTACAAGTTGGCTTTAAGCCCGGCGGATTTTACGGAATATTTCAGGAAATCGGCACGGAGCGCGAACCAAAAATAGCGGCGCTGACTACCTCGACCGAGGGCAACGTTGCAACGATTCAGAAAATACAACAGCAATATTTATCTGCCGTAGGCACTGAATCAGCCGAAAGCATGATCGAAGAGGGGGAATACAGCGGTGAGTAGTATCAACGACCATAAAAAGGTTTTCTACAATTTGTTATCGCAGTATTGCCCTTCTGTTTATTTTGGCGCGTGTCCGCCCGACGCGGGCTTTCCTCGCGTCGAGTACGATTTCAAGCAGTTAGCGGTGGATAATGTCCCTTATGACAAATTCATATTAACGCTAAATTGCTATAACAAAACGCAGACGGAAACGATTGACAACTTTGTTGATAGCCTGATTTCAGCGATTGATAAATATTGCGTTATCAACAATAACGATTTTTATCAGTTTTTCTATGGCAAAGACAGGCAGATAATTTTAGAGCCTGATAAATCAATTAAAAGAGTAATGCTGACATTTGAAGTCAGGATTTATTTAAGGAGTGAATAAAAACATGGCAAGACGTGTAAAGCCGTATAGCGGCTATAATCAGACCACGCCGGACAAGCTCTTGCTTGACGCGGGTGCGGTATTTATTAACTTCACGCCCGGCACTGATACCTATGAAAGCGCGAAAACGGCGGGTAAGTGCCTCGGCGCGACACAGAAGGGCAGCGAGTTTTCCGCTGTTCCCCAGTTCAGACGCATGGAGATCGACGGTGTTCACACCCGAACTATCGGTGATACGCTGATTGACGGCTGGGACGTGTATTTAAAAACTACACTTGTGGAAATGACAAGCGACAACATCAAAAGGGCGCTTGGCGTCGGTAATATCTCAACAGGAACGCCCTCCGGCTATGATAAAATTCAGGGCAGAGATACTATCGAAACAACCGATTACATATCAAACGTTACCTTTGTCGGAAATATTCTCGGCGAAACTGATCCTATTATCATTCAGGTGTTCAACGCATTCAATGAAAGCGGCCTGACTATCACCAACGAGGACAAGAACAACGCCGCCGTTGAGTGCCAGTTCTACGGTTACAACGACGCAACGGTTTACGATAGCGTCACCAATCCGCTCAGACCTCCGTTTGCGATCTATCGCCCGACAATTGCATCAGGTTCTTCTTCGTCATCGTCTCAGGGAGGTAACTAATGCGTAAGCTGGGTTTAAAGGACGCGTTTGCACTTGCGAGAATCATCAAGGCGGCTGATCTTCGTGATGAAATCGCCGCTTTCGGCTTGGAAGTCAGAGAATTGCAGAAAGCCGAAAAGCCGGCGAACGTTGAAGAAATCGGAATTAAATTCCTGATTACGGTTGCTGCCGCGATATCCGACGAAAAGATTGAAAAGCAGTTCTATAAGCTTTACGCCGACGTTAAGGGCGTAGAAGCTGATGAAATTGGAATGTATGATATTTCCACAATCAGGGCGGATATTACCGAGCTTGTGGAAATTAACGACCTAAAGAGTTTTTTCAACTCACTCTCTGCCTTAATGTCCAAACAGTAGGGTTTTTAATTAAATACTGTTGCGGAAACCTTGACGTTTTAAATATGCTCGACTTTTCCGAAATCAACGAGATCGTCAAGTATCTTGTTGAAAAGGAAAACGACGAAACGCTGATAAGAGCCTATCAGGCAAGCTACGCGGCGTTAAATAATATATCGTTTAATGATTTTAAACGGAAGGTAAATGAAAAGATAGGAGCGGCAAAAGCACCCGCTCAGAGCGTTAAGGCTATCCACAGAAAGGTAGAGAACATAATAAATAATAATTCATGGACGGAGGTGTAACGCGTGGCGGTAGAAGTTTTTAAGTTATTCGGTTCTATTTTCGTGAATAACGAAGAAGCCAACAAGTCAATATCAAAAACCGATGAAAAGGCGTCAGGCGTTGCCTCTACCCTCGGAAAAGGCGTTGCAACAGCGGCAAAATGGAGCGCCGCTATAGTCGGCGGCGCAACTGCGGCGGCGGGCGGAATGATGAAAATGGCGCAGTCAACCGCGTCAACAGCTGATAACGTCGATAAAATGTCGCAGAAAATCGGTATTTCGCGGCAGGCGTATCAAGAACTTGACTTTATCTGTTCCCAATCGGGAACTAGCGTTGATAAACTACAGAACGGCATGAAAACCCTGCGAAACGCCATGACGGGCGACAAGAACGCCGAAACGTTCAAGCAATTAGGCGTATCACTGACCGACGCGAGCGGAAAAATGAAAAGCTCCGAGCAGGTAATGTGGGACACAATGAGCGCTCTTCAAGGCGTTACCGACGCCGACCAGAAAGCCGTTATAGCGCAGCAGTTATTCGGAAAATCGGGGCAAGAGCTCATGCCGCTCCTTAACGGCTCGGCGGGTTCAATCGACGAAATGAAAGCCAAAGCTCACGAGCTGGGGCTTGTCATGTCAGACGAAATGATAGACAGCGGCGTGGGCTTGACCGATTCGCTTGATCAGATCAAGCGCGCTTTCGGCGGCGTGATGAATCAGCTCGGCGGCGCGTTTATGCCGGTCGTAAAACAGGTTGCGGACAAGCTCCAAGATTTCTTGCCCTATATTCAACAGGCGATTTCTCAGCTAACCCCGGTGCTCACACGTATGTTCGAAAAGATAGTCCCGGTGCTGTTTGAACTCGGAGAGACCCTAATTCCGATTCTGTTCGACGCGTTCGAGCAATTATTGCCTACCTTTGAGCAAATAATCACCACTGTGCTTCCGGTAATCTTAGACATAATTCAACAGTTGGCTCCTCTGTTCAGCCAATTCTGTACTGAAATCTTGCCTTTGATTGTTGATTTTTTGTCACAGGTCGGGCCAGTAATAAGTGATTTTATATCACAAGTCTTGCCTCTGGCGGTTTCGTTAATTTCCCAAATTTTGCCTTTTTTGGTACAAATTACCAGAGAGGTCTTGCCCCTTGTGGCTTCTTTTTTACAGCAATTTTTGCCTATAGTAACGCAAATAATCACAAGTATTGCCCCTGTGGCAATTAACATTCTAAGTCAATTGCTCCCTCCGTTGCTCCAGATATGCCAGGCGGTCCTTCCCACGATTCTGACCCTGTTCAATTCTATAATGCCCTTGCTGAAAATGGTAACTGATACTATATTGCCTATTCTTACCAATTTATTGCAAGGTCTAAGTCCGATTCTTTCTTTACTCGCCGAGCTGTTTGGCGGCGTGTTGGGCGAAGCAATAAAGAATATCACAACATTATTACAGCCGTTTTTTGATATTCTCAATAACTTAATTTCGTTTATTGAGAACATCTTTAAAGGTAACTGGGAAGACGCCTGGAATTCAATCGTCGAGGTGTTCAAGGGAATTATCAATCTTATCCCGTCTGCAATTGAGGGCGTTATCAACGGCGCTATCTGGATAATCAATAAAATGATAGACGGTATTAACGCAATTGCCGGTTGGCTGGGCGTTGACATTGACCATATACCTGACGTTGAGCTGCCGAGACTGAGGCAGGGTATTGATTTCGTCCCGGCAGATAACTACCCGGTTGCGCTGGACTACGGCGAGGCGGTGCTTACCGCGTCCGAGGCAGAGGAATACCGCAAGTCAAAGCGCGAGAACGGCGCGGCGTCGCCGTTCAATTCTCAGGACGGCGAGGGAACAGATAACAGTAAAACCGTAAATCAGACGTTCAATATCAGCGTTACAGTTGAAAAGATAGACAGCGATTACGATGTTGATAATTTCGTTGAGCGGCTGTCTGAACAGCTGGCGCTCGAAGTTCAGAGAACGGAGAATGTATATGCGTAGTTTCACATTTAATAATATTTCACTTCCTTCATTCGGGGGGCGACTGTTACAGCCGCCCTCTCACAAAATTGCTAAGCGAAACAAGAGTTTTCAGAAAATCTACGGACAGAGCGGCGATGAAATCATTGATAATGAATCCTACGATAACGTTAAGTTCAAGCTAAAAATCGGATTTTTACCGCTTGTCGCTCAGCAGACTGCGCAGAATCTCGCAAAAGCTGTTATCGACTGGCTTGCTCCGCTTCAAGATGATTATTATGTATACACTGACACGTTTAACCCGGGATATTTCACGCGAGCTGCTATCGTCAATTTTGACGAAATCGTGCAAGAGCTGAGGACATACCTCACGGCGACGATAGAATTCAACCGCGTACCATATTGGTACAGCGACAGCGGCTTAACGCCGCTTACATTCACTGACCAAGCGTTGTTAGTAAACCCCGAAGTCTATACTGCCGAACCGATTATAACGTTGACGGCAGCAAGGTCGTTAGAAAACATAAAGCTGACTATCAACGGCGTTGAAACCGCGTTTAATGTCGGAGCACAATATGCTAATATCTTTGATTGTGTCGCAAAGCAGAATTATAAAATTCAAGACGGCCAAAAAGTGTATTTAAGCACGAACCTGCCGCCCGATCTGAGCGCAGGAGAGAACCTGATTACCTTATCATCGTCGCAGGTTACATGCTCAATCGTGCCGAACTGGAGGCGATTATAATGTTGCCGCTACTTTATGTTTCAGAATTGACGCGTCCTTCGCAAACTTCCATGCGGTATATTGGGCGATTAACAAAATGCGTTAAATGTTCTGTTTCCATGCAGATAAATAAAGATTATCAACTCTCGGCGGCCTTTACGGCAACGGATCCGTTGATTAATGAAATACAGAATCAGCGGTTTATCAAGGCGAAGCCTAATTTTACGGATAATCCGCAGTATTTTGAGATTTACAATCAGTCAGTTTCAGAGAACGGGCAAGTAACTATTACGGCGCGGCACATTAAACACTGCTGTTACAACAACGTTTTGAAGCAGGACATTTCTAACGGTCCGCAAAGCAATACCCCTCAAGGTCACTGGGACTTTCTAACTGACCCATACAACGAATTACTTGCCTTCGAAAATAATTTCTCTTTTTACTCAAACATAAATGAACAGGTTCCTATGGAGATCGGCTATACCAAATCAGACACCCTCGGAATGTTTCTGGAGGAACTCGCGACCGCGTCAGGCGGAGAATATTACTATGACAATTTTAATATTTCGCTCCTCTCACGGTTGGGAGCCAAGAAAAATTATACGTTGCGGTGGGGGCGAAATATCGGGTCACCGGCACTGTCGCTCTCGTCTGCAACGGTATATACGCACGTTATAGCTTACGCCGACTTCACCGTCAAGTATACGCATGATGGAACAGACTATGAATATCCTGTCCGGATCTGCTCTAAAACGCCCCTTGCAATTCCAAACGCCAGCAACAGGTTGGATAAGATATATATGTACGACGCAACAAGCACTTTTAAGAAGACGACGTTCGACGATGTTACATCAATCGGGCCATTCTATGACGCGTATCGAACGATTTTAGATTGGCGAGCCTACGCATTCATACATTCCACAGCGATAAAGAACGTGCAAGCTGCTGAAAGCTCCAACCTTAAAGTCACATTCAGACAGCCGTTAGACGAAATGAAGGAAATAGCTCTTGGCGACACCGTGAATATTATTCTTAAAAGCGGTCACACGGTTGAAGCGAGAATAACTAAAACAGATTTCGACGTGCTTGCCGAGCGCTGGAATACCCTCGAAATCGGTCAGCAGCGTGTATTATTATCCAAATATATAGCCAAAACAACGAGGTGATTTTATGAACAGTTTAAAAAATCCGATAGAATACCGATTTGACTTAAACACCAAAAGTCAGCCTAAGACATTATGCGTAACGCATACGGACGACAACGACGTTGATGTAATTAAGCTTATTGTTACGCAGGGCGGGAACACGGTCGATTTATCGCAGACCATAGTTACTGCGCGCATGGTAATGCGCTGGACGCATGAGCTGTTAAACGATAACGTTAGCTGCGAATATGACAGCGAAACCGGCAGCATTATGATACCGATCGACAACGCCGTAATTCCTATGCGCGCGGGCGAAATGCTTGTCGAGGTTAATATCCTGTCCGCAGGCGCAGATGATAAATCGCTATCACTTCAATTTCCGCTTATAGTGCGCGTCAACGGCTCGATTCTCAACAACGCGGAAGTCACACCCGATTCACGCGGCACGATTCCCGAACTGCTGGAAGAGGTTGAGCAGGAGCTTGAACGCGTGCAGGGGTTCGCCACTGAGGCGCAGGTTTTTGAAATTCTTGATAATGCTCTCTCGGGCAACAGAAACATAAGCCCGACGCTGCTTGTGGACAATGTAGTCGACGAGACGCACAATCCGAACGGCGATTTAATTATGTATTATATCGACAGCGACGATGTAAGGCATAATATCTTTGATTTCTCGCCGTATCTAGGAACCGATGATTACAACGAATTAAGTAACCGTCCGACTGTTGAGGGAATAACCGCCAACGGTGCTGAGGTCAGTACGACACTAGCGGGAAGGTTAAAACTTAATGCATTGAATTTCAGTGTTGCGACCATAGTTAATGGCATTAGTCTTACGTTGGGGAAAAACGTGTTTAATTGCAACATGGCAGCTAACGCAAGTTTCCCATATAATTTCAACATGATTTCCAACGGGTTTGACGGAGCGGGAGTTTATAAGATTAAAAGCAACCGCGCCACGAATAAGCCCTCATTCATGAATTTCCTTACAGGAGATTTCTATGTGGTTCATTTCTTTATGGGCGAAGACAACACCTCACTGATTCGGTGGGTTATAGGGACAGACAGTAACGATAAAATTGTAATATATATTCAGTCTGCGACGATTACGCCGGTTGCATACTCCGGCTTTTCCGTTATCAACCAGTCAGCTTGGCAGGAAATTGGCGAAAAAGGTGACCCCGGCGCAACAGGCGCTGACGGCTACAGCCCTACGGCAACGGTTACCCAGACCGCGAACGGAGCTACTGTCAGCATAACCGACAAGAACGGAACAACAACGGCTAATATCAGCAACGGTGTCAACGGCTCCGACTACATCTTAACCGCTCAGGACAAGTCCGACATAGCAAACATCGTATTAGGCTTACTGCCGACAACTCAGGGGGTGCAATATGGCAACCAGAGTAATTGATGATGTAAAATTGCA
>CADAYK010000029.1 GCA_902792105.1 uncultured Ruminococcus sp. | reverse complement strand
TCTTTGCCGTACAGAGCATATGTTCTTTGAAGAGGACAGAATCGCTGCATTCCGCGAGATGATCTGCTCCGATACAGTAGAAGAGAGAGAAGCTGCTCTTGACAAGATCCTTCCTTATCAGCAAAGCGACTTTAAGGCTCTTTACGAGGCTCTTGAGGGCTGCCCCGTAACAATCCGTTTCCTCGATCCGCCGCTTCACGAGTTCGTTCCCACCGAGGAAGATGACATTAAGAAGCTGGCTGACGCACAGGGCAAGAGCGTTGAAGACATTAAGGCTCTTATCCAGTCACTCCACGAGTTCAACCCCATGATGGGTCACCGCGGCTGCCGTCTGGCTGTAACATACCCCGAAATCGCAAAGATGCAGACAAAGGCTGTTATCCGCGCTGCTATCGAGGTTCAGAAAGAGCACGCTGACTGGAAGGTTAAGCCCGAAATCATGATTCCGCTCGTATGCGAGATCAAAGAGCTTAAGTTCGTTAAGAAGGTAGTAGTTGAAACAGCTGACGCTGAGATCGCTGCTGCAGGCGTAGAGCTTGAGTATGAGGTTGGTACAATGATCGAGATCCCGAGAGCTGCTCTTACAGCTGACGAGATCGCTACAGAGGCTGACTTCTTCTGCTTCGGTACAAACGACCTTACCCAGATGACCTTCGGCTTCTCACGTGACGACGCCGGCAAGTTCCTCAACGCTTACTATGACACCAAGATCTTCGAGAACGATCCCTTCGCTAAGCTCGACCAGACAGGTGTAGGCAAGCTCATGGAAATGGCTATCAAGCTCGGCAAGCCCGTTAATCCCAAGCTCCACGTTGGTATCTGCGGCGAGCACGGCGGCGATCCCTCATCTGTAGAGTTCTGCCACAAGATCGGTCTTGACTATGTATCATGCTCACCCTTCCGTGTGCCGATCGCAAGACTTGCTGCTGCTCAGGCTGCTGTTAACAGTAAGTAATTCAGTATATAGTATATTATAGTATACGGTATCAATAACAAAGCGCTCCGCTTGTCCGTTCGGACAGGCGGAGCGTTCTCAATAAACAGGAAACAAAATATGAAACTTCAACTTCTAAGTCAACAATTTACAGTGTGCAAGCTTAAAAGCGCACAGAATATAAACCCGGACGGCGGAATCCTGTTTTACGCCGTTACGGACGAGGAAATATCCCTGGTTTGCGAAACCATGCGCGCGCCCTCAAACACTTTGGAACGTGAGGACGGCTGGCGCGGATTCAGGATAACCGGAACCCTCGATTTTTCGCTGATAGGAATTTTGTCCGAAATCTCGGCGATCCTCGCCGACAACAGCATCGGGATATTTGTTATTTCGACCTACAACACGGATTATATCCTTGTAAAAGAACAGAATATTGAAAAAGCGGTCAAATCGCTGAGCGAAAAAGGGTATGATTGGATTTAAATTTATTCTCCGACAATTACTGTCAGTATGTCATTGCGCAGGGCATCCAAATCCCCTGTGGTGCAGTCGGAACATTCCAGAATAATGTTATAACCGCTGTCGCTGCCTATATAGTCGTAGGCACAATACAGAAGGTTCTTGATCATGATAGCACCATCGTGACCGATTCCTCCCTTGTAGTTCAGGACAAAGCCGTAGCCGTAGCTTGAGCCGCTGTCCTCGGAATAGTCGGTAGTCATCTTTTTATAGCTTTCTTCACTTACAACCTTGCCGCTCTTCAGACCGTTCAGCCATTTGTCCATGTCGGTTGCCGGGCTGACGATATCGCCCGCGCCTGTTGTGACTCCGACAAAATCTGTATAATCAAGGTTGTTTGCCCACGCCGGAACACTGCCTGTGAATTCGTCGAGTGTGCCGGTGCTGTTCATATTGAGCGGTTCAAATATATACTTATGAAGAAGGTCGCAATACTTTTCGCCCGTCACCTGCTCCGCAACAGCACTGAGCAGGATATAGTTTGAATTTGAGTATTCATAGGTTGAGTCGGGTTCACAGGATAAATCAAGCTTGAAAATTTCACCACGTACCGTTTTGCGGTTTTCGTCATAATTACCGTTGAGATTAACTTCGTTCAGGTTGCCGTGGTTAACAATATCGGTAATACCCGAACGCATACTTAGCAGGTTGTGCAGCGTCAGCTTCTTTCCTTCCTTGTATTCGGGAAAATATTTGTCGAGGGTGTCGTTTGTGCTTAGCTTGCCCTCTTCGCTCAGCTTCAAAATTACAGCGGCGCAAAACTGCTTTGAAACCGAACCTACGGGCAGCGGAGTATCAACCGTAATTTTATCTCCGTTAATATCATTGCCGTTTGAATATTGATAAGCGGCTTCTCCGTTTTGTGAAATATAAGCCGTGCCTTCGCACTCGTTATCTTTCATAACGCTGTCAAGCTTTGACTTCATCTCCTCGGTAAACGCTTTGCCCAGAACTGTAGTTTCTGCGGCTGTTGTGCTTTCAGCTGCGGTCGTTTCGGGCACGGCTGACGATTGGCTGCCTCCGGAGCAGGAAGCCGCCGTCACTGTGAGCATAAGGGTAAGTGCTATTGCTGTTATTTTTTTGATCATAAGTAATCCTCCTTTTGGTTTATATAGGTATTATAGATCCCTTATCTGAAGATTATCTAAAGATTTTTAAAAAATTTTAAAAAAGTTTTAAAATGCGTATTTTTTGTCCTTCTTTTGTCATAGTCAGTCTGTTATACTATAGTCACAGTCAAGGGAAAAACGACTGATAATAAATTCTAAATTAAAAAGGGGATAACAAAAATGAAAAACAACATGATCAACAGAGAAAACCTTATGAACGAAAACACAACAAACATCGAAAAGCCCGTAAGCGAAGAGCTTCAAATCAGAAGGGAAGCGCAAAGACACGCGGCGGCTAAGAAGTCAAGAAGAGCTACCGGCGTAGCTATCGCGGCGGTTTCTTTGGCAACAGTTACAGCGGCTGCAATAATGATTTTCGCAAGCTGCGGTTCAAACAAGACTTCAAATAAAAAGGCTACAACAGCTCCCACAACGGTAGCGGCGACCACAGTAGTAAACAATGCTCAGAGCAATTATGACAACTCAAGCAACGCCGGTAATTATGATGACGGTCAGTACAACACCGTTGCTCCTTACAATGAGTCAGCTCAGCAGAGCCAGCAGAATCAGCAGAATCAGCAGAGTCAGCAGAGTCAGCAGAATCAGCAAAGCCAGCAGAGCCAGCAGTCACAACAGGGCGACAGCCAGGACAACACTGTAGCTCCCTACAACGATAACCAGCAAAGCCAGCAGAATCAGCAGAGCCAGCAGAATCAGCAAAGCCAGCAGGACGACGTTGAGGATAACACAGTAGCTCCCTTCGCAGGCTGATCGATTTAACGATAATTAATATTAAAGTAATTCTCCCGGTGGATTAGCCCGCCGGGAGTTTTTGTAATATTACCAGTTATTGTAATGTCCGTTTTTGATTATCGCGGGATAATCCTTGTAAACATAGTTTTTATCAACTACGCCGACGCCTGAAATATTTGGAGATTCAATATAGTTGACTTCGCCGCCGTACTGCCACATTCCGAGGTTGCTTCCCGTGTAATCACAGGAGGTGTACCATTGAGCCAGCCACATATCATACTTGGGAAGGATTTTGCTGTTGTTAAGAACATGGTTCATCCAGCTTAAACCGCTGTACAGGATCGGGTAGTATCCCGCTTTTTCGATTTCGGTCAAAAAGGTTTCGCAAATTTTAACGAGCATACTGTTAGTCGGCATTCCGTGGCGCTGCTTGTATCCGTCGCCGTCTTCCATATCGAAAGCGACCGGCATGGTCGGCTTTTTGTTTTTTAAAAGCCTTTTAACGTGGGCAACCTCGCTTTTGGCTTCGGTCAGATTAAGCGCGTAGGAATAAATGTACACTCCCCACGGGATCCCTGCCGCCTCGCATTTTGCGACATTCTGCTCAAACTGATTGTCGTCCTGGCTGGTGTAATCATCGCCGAAGCCGCAGCGTATCATTACAAAGTCATAGCCCGCCGAGGTTATTTTCGACAAATTCACCGCGCCGTTGTTTGATGAAATATCAACGCCTTTTTTGCAGGTCATGGGTGTGTAGATTCCGCCGATTATTTTTTGAAGCATTGTGCAGTCAACTATATCAACCACACCGTCATAATTTACGTCTGCCTTTACCCTTTGATTAGAGTTAAGAGAAAAGCAGTACGCAAGACTTTTTTGAAGATAAGTGCAGTCGTCGATTTTTATTTTGCCGTCAAGGTCAACATCTCCTATTTTGTAGATGTCCTCAAAGCCGACAGCGCCCGCTGCGGTAACCGTCGTAAAAACAAGCACTGCGCAGCTTAATATCGAGCAAATACCTTTTATAAATTGTTTTTTAGTTCTCATGTAATTCTCCTTTTTAAGGCTCTGAAAAATGTTCAAACAGATGTTAAGCTGTTTTACCGTAAAACTGTGTTAATATCTGTTACCAATCAAAACCAAATCTCTGTTGTCGATAGTTTTGTCGCGGTTGATGTCCGCTGATTTTATGTGGATTGCGTTTTCGTCTGTTTTGTTTGAAAGATATTTCATCAGCAGATCCGTGTCGGCGGAATTTACGGCGCCGTTTCGGTTTACATCTCCCGTGACCGAAATTTCATAGCTGACGTTTCCGGTATTCGCAAAATAACCGGATTTGATTTTTCCCTTTGTAACCGTATTGCCGTTGGCGTCGGTAACATTTGTCACCTGATTATAATAAGATTTAAATTTTGAAACAGAAAGGGGATTTTCACAAATTACAGTGCTGTCATCATAGAATGTCAGGGCGTTTGAATTTTTTACGGCGTTTTGTGATTTTTGTGCTGTTGAAGCAGTTGTGCTGCCTGAATTGCCCGAAGATTGTTTTTCGTGTTCGGTGCTGCTTGCGGCGTCGTCCGGTGAAGTTATAAATATATGGAAGTCGCTGTTCAGCGAGGCAGTTTGATCGCCGAGAGCCGCAAATTGAATACCGCTGTTTTCAAGACGGTTTTCGTCGCCCGTATTTACACAAAACTTTGAATGAGGATAGCTGAGACAGCCGTCGGTCAAGGAAATAAGACATTGGTTTTCGGAATAAATATATCCTTCGCCTGCATTATAAAAGGCGGTGTGTTTTGCAAGAACCGCGCATTTTGTCTTTTCGCTTCCGGACAGTCTGAAGATTTCGCCCGAATTAGCTTTTACGTAAACCTTGTTTGCGTTCACAAAAAGCTGTTCAACGCCTTTGGGAACAGTATAAGAATTTAGCTTTCCGCCGTCGAACCTGTAACGTGAAACAGACGACACCTCACGTCCGTTTATGGTAAAGAACACTTCTCCGCCGCATGCGGCAAAGGAATAGGGAAGTATTTTGTCAGATTTTTGAAACTCACGGTAATCGCATTTTCCGTTGTTCATATTCATACGTACAATGTTGTAGGTCTTGCTTTTTTCGTAGAGTGCGTAGGCGTTGTCATTGTCGTGGCAAACCGCGCGTATCACTCCGTCAACCTTGATGCAGCGTAAATTATAAGAGGGTAAAGCTTTGGCGCTGTAGAGTGTGTAATTGCTGTATCCGAAAAAATAAGCGCTGCTGCGGCAATTGTAAGAAAAAATTTTGCGGCAGTCATTAAGACCGCTTTCCACGGTGTTTGTCCGGGCATAGGCGACGGAAGGCAAAGCCGGTATCAACAGTATAAAAAATAAGCAGATTAATCGCTTGTACATAAAACCACTCTTTTGGGTATTATTATAATCAATATCCAATAAAACCATTTAAAACGACAGATGTTAATGTGTTTTAATGAAAATCAATATAATTATATCACAAAAAGCGAAAGTACAGTATAAAAATTATTTTTGTGAATAATATTCACAAAAAGCCCTCTGTATGTAAAACACACGGAGGGCTTTATACATTAGAAATAATTAGTTTTCGGGAACGTCGGGAAGAGCCGCAAAGCTTTTTTCAAGCTCTTCATCCGTGGGAATTTGGTCGGTCATAAGTCCGTCGTGGAACTTTTCGTAAGCGACCATGTCAAAGTAGCCTGTGCCTGTAAGACCGAATACAATGGTTTTTTCCTCGCCGGTTTCCTTGCACTTGAGCGCTTCGTTGATAGCTACGCGGATAGCGTGGCTCGACTCGGGAGCAGGAAGGATACCTTCAACGCGGGCAAACTGCTCGGCTGCTTCAAATACAGAAGTCTGCTCAACCGAAACAGCTTCCATTAATCCGTCATGGTAAAGCTGTGAAAGGATTGAACTCATGCCGTGGTAACGCAGACCGCCGGCGTGGTTTGCGGAAGGAATAAAGCTGCTGCCGAGAGTGTACATCTTGGCAAGCGGACAAACCATACCTGTGTCGCAGAAGTCGTAAGCATATTTACCTCTTGTGAAGCTCGGGCATGACGCGGGCTCAACCGCGATGATTCTGTAGTCAGCCTCGCCTCTGAGCTTTTCGCCCATAAACGGAGCGATCAAGCCGCCGAGGTTTGAACCGCCGCCTGCGCAGCCGATGATCATGTCGGGCTTGATGCCGTATTTATCAAGCGCGGCTTTGGTTTCAAGACCGATAACACTCTGGTGAAGCAGTACCTGATTGAGTACGCTGCCCAGAACATAACGGTAGCCTTCGCTGCCAACGGCAACCTCAACAGCTTCCGAAATGGCGCATCCGAGGCTTCCTGTTGTGCCGGGATGTTCAGCCAGAATCTTTTTGCCGATTTGTGTTGTTTCCGAGGGAGAGGGGGTTACGCTTGCGCCGTAGGTTCTCATTACCTCGCGGCGGAAGGGCTTTTGCTCGTAGCTTACCTTAACCATGAACACCTTGCAGTCAAGGTCAAAGTATGAACACGCCATTGAAAGCGCCGTGCCCCACTGACCGGCTCCGGTTTCGGTGGTAACGCCCTTTAAGCCCTGCTTTTTGGCGTAATAAGCCTGAGCGATGGCAGAGTTGAGCTTGTGGCTTCCGCTTGTGTTGTTGCCTTCAAATTTGTAGTAGATTTTTGCAGGTGTGTCAAGCGCTTTTTCAAGGAAATAAGCCCTGATAAGCGGAGAGGGACGGTACATCTTGTAAAAATCCTGAATTTCTTCGGGAATGTCAATGTATGCGTCAGTGTTGTTGAGCTCTTGGGCAACCAACTCCTCACAGAAAACAGGAGCGAGCTCTTCGGCTGTCATCGGCTTTAAGGTGCCGGGATTAAGCAGCGGAGCAGGCTTGTTTTTCATGTCGGCACGCATATTGTACCATTTCTTAGGGATCTCGTTTTCTTCAAGGTAAATTTTGTAGGGAATCTTTTTTTCTTGCATTTCTACAACCTCCGTATACTATATATTAATTTCCGTCAAACTCTTGCCGCCTGCGCGAAAATTATTAACTTATGTAAATAATTATAAATAAAAAACCTGTCCCGGCTGAATATGCCGGGACAGGATAAATTCCTGCGGTGCCACCCTGCTTGACGCGTTTGCGTCCGCTTAACGTGTACTGATATACACTGACTTTTGATTACGGAAAGTCCGGTTCCGTCTCACATAATCCGCTTAAACGTTTCTCGCGGTTCTCTGTAAGGGAAGAGGTAAAGCCTACTCACTCTTCTTCATCGGTTTAGTTGCATTATACTCTGCGTTATTTGCTTTGTCAATATAAAAAACGTAATAATGTATATTTTCTGAAAATTTTTTGTAGAATATTTTTGCACCCAATGCCTAATTAACGTTAACAATAACGTAGATATAGGCGGTAGAAAGTGCCCACCGGCAGCATCAAGCTAAATTTATAATCCATTTTACAGCGCCGCCGTTAATCAATTTTACCGCTAAACAAAACATAAATATAGGCGGTAGAAAGTGCCCACCGGCACTATTTTTCGGCGGTAGAAAGTGCCCACCGGCACTATTTTTCGCTGTAGTTGCCCAAAAAACTGAACTCGGGCATTTCTTCGCTTAACTGGCTCAGCAGGTCAATAACGCTGTTGTTGCGGGCGTTGCCCGAAAAATCGAGGTAGAAAAGATATTCAAAATCCTTTGCCGCGATCGGACGCGACTCGATTTTTGTAAGGTTAAGTCCCAGCGAATTAAAGCGGCACAGAAGGCTGTACAGCGAGCCCGTAACATGCGGAAGCGAAAAACAAAGACTTATCTTGTTTGCGTCGCGGCTTATATACAGCTGCTTGGAAATAACAATAAACCTTGTTGCGTTATGCGGGTTATCCTGAAGATGTTCGTCAAGAATTTTTAATCCATATTCCTCAGCCGCCTTGCGTGAGCAGATCGCCGCAAGGTTAAGCCGCTTTTCGTTCATAACATCACGCGCTGCCACCGCGGTGTTGGCGCAGGGGATGGTTTTATAACCGTGCGCCGTGCAGTAATCCGAGCACTGCGAAAGCGCCTGCGGATGCGATGTGACCATCTCGATGTCGGACAATTGTGACTGATTAAGCGCGGCAAGACAGTGATCGATCGGCATTCCCAGCGCGCCGACAATGTAAAAACGATACTGCAAAATCAAATCGTAAACCGCCGAAACCGAACCGGCTGTTGAGTTTTCAACGGGCAAAATGCCAAATGTAGCTTCCGATTTGTTTACAGCCTCAAAAACATCGCCGAAGGTTTTATAGCTTTTCAGCTCAGCCTCGGGGAAGAGCTTGCCTGCCGCCTCGTGGCTGTTGGCTCCCTTTATGCCCTGATAGGCAACGGTAATATTGTCGGAAGTCATCACGGGCGCGTTTTGTATTTTATCGCGAAGCTCCTTGCCGCTGCAAACAATGTTGTGCTGCAAAGCGCGGCTGAGTTCCATAATGTTTGAGAACAGCAGGCGCGCGTACAGTCCGTATTCGTCGCCCTTTCGCTGGACATCGTCTAAAATTTCATTCTCGCGATTTAGGTTGAGTACGGGAATGTTGTTTTCCAGTTTATAATAACCGACTTCCTTGGCGCAGTCCATGCGCATTTTAAATAACGTGATCAGTTCGTCGTCTATTCTGTCGATTTCTTCTCTTATTTCGTTTAAATCTCTCATCATTACCTCACAAAATATTCATCAGCGCGATCGCCGCTGCGGCTTCAATAACCGGTACGGCGCGCGGCACAATGCACGGGTCGTGTCTGCCCTTGATTTCAAGCTCGTCGTTCTGCATTTCGGTAAGGTTAACGGTTTTTTGCTTTTGCGCAATGGACGGCGTAGGCTTAACGGCAGCGCGGAAAACAAGGGGCATACCGTTTGTGATACCGCCCAAAATTCCTCCGCAGTTGTTTGTTTCGGTCACAACCTTGCCGCCCTTTACGCGGAATTCATCGTTGTTTTGCGAACCTCTCATTGCGGCAGCTTCAAAGCCGGAGCCGAATTCCACGCCCTTCACGGCAGGAATACCGAAAACCGCCTTGGCGATAACTCCCTCAACTCCGTCGAACATCGGCTCGCCGAAGCCTGCCTCAACGCCTGTTACGGCGCACTCGATCACTCCGCCCACGCTGTCAAGGTGAGTCCTTGCGTCCTCAACCTCGCGCCTCATTTCGGCTTCAACGCTTTGGTTGACAAGCGCGAAGGAAGAATTGCTCAGGCGTTCCATCAAATCGCTGTCAATACTCACGGGATCGAATTTTTCGTCCTGAACCTGCCCTATGCTTTGAATGTGCGCGGCGATTTTAATTCCGTCTTCCTCCAAAATTTGACGGCAGATCGCACCGGCAAAAACGATAGGCGCTGTCAGTCGTCCCGAAAAATGTCCTCCGCCGCGTATATCGTTCGCTCCGCCGTATTTTACATATGCGGCGTAGTCGCTGTGTCCCGGGCGCGGGCGTTCAAGAAGGTTTCCGTAATCGCCCGACCGCGTGTTGGTGTTTTCAATAACCGCGCAAAGGGGAGCGCCTGTCAGTGTGCTGCCGAGCATACCCGAAATGATCTTCGGCAAATCGCTTTCACGGCGCGGAGTTGACGTCTTGTCCCTGCCGGGAGCGCGTCTTGCCATTTGTGCGAGCACCTTGTCAAAATCAACGGTGAAGCCTGCCGGCAGCCCGTCGATTACTACGCCTATTCCTCCGCCGTGGCTTTCGCCGAAAACCGAAATTTTTAATTTGTCTCCGAATGTTGACGACATACCGTCACTCCTTAAGCTCTGCTTTTCCTCCGGCGCGGCTGTAATCCTCATAAAAATCAGGATAGCTTTTGTTAACGCTGAGCGCGTCGGTGCAGATAATTTTACTGTTACAGCGCGCTGCGCATACAGCTGCGGACATAACGATTCTGTGATCGTTGTATCCGTTTGCCTTGCCGCCGTTTAGCAGCGCCGTGCCTTCTATTTCAAGACCGTCCTCAAGCTCTTTTACCCTTGCTCCGAGCCTGCCGAGCAGTTCCGCTGTGGTTTTAAGACGGTCGCTTTCTTTTATTCTAAGCCTTTCGGCGTTATAAATCGTTGTTTTACCTTTGGCAAACGCAGCGCACACCGCCAGCACGGGCACAAGGTCGGGAATGTTTTTGGCGTCTATGTCAACAGCCGAAAGCTCCGACTTTTTTACCGTTATCCGTGTTGCGTCCTGAATAACCTCCGCGCCGAATTCGCGCAGTATTTCCGCAATTTTTCTGTCGCCCTGTGCCGAGTCGGTATTTACCCCGTCAACAGTGATCTCGCCGCCTATCGCGCCCGCGACCATATAAAACGCCGCCTGCGACCAGTCGCCGTCTGTTTTGTAATCGGACGGAATATAGTGTTGGCAGCCCCTGACGTGCCAGCCTGTGTCGGTGGCGTCAACTTCAATTCCGAAAAGCTCCATGGTGCGTATCGTCATATTTATGTAACCCACGCTTTGAACGGGCGAGGTAAGCACAATGTCGCTGTCCTGCTTAAGCAGCGGAAGCGCGAACAATAGCCCGGAAATAAACTGAGAGCTGACGTTGCCGGGAATACGGAAAACTCCGCCCTTTAGCTTGCCGCTTATCGTAAGCGGAAGTCCGCTGTCACAGTCAAACTCAATGCCTGCCTTAGGCAGAGCTTCGGTGTAAATCCCTATGGGACGCTCGGGCAGTCTTCCGCTGCCGGTAAACGTTGCCGTAACGCCTCCGGCAGCCGCTACGGGGATCATAAATCGCAGGGTGCTGCCGCTTTCGCCGCAGTCAAGCTGCGCTGCTTTGTTTTCAAACATACGGCTTCCGTCAATTGTCAGCACGCCGCCGTCTGTTTTTGCCGACGCGCCGAGCGATTCAACGCAGCGTATTGTCGCCTTGATATCATCTGACAGCGCAACGGGGGAGATGGTGCATATTCCACCCGACAGCGCAGCGCAGATTATCGCGCGGTGAACATCGCTTTTTGAAGGCGGAGCCTTAACTGTGCCGCACGGAGTGAACGGCTTGAAAATTACGTCCATAGCCACCTCAAACAGTAATAAAATCTTCTAAATCGTCAAGAGCTGTTTTTTTGATAAAGCTGTCTCCGATCGAGTTGAGAAGTACAAGATTAATTGAGCCGCCCGCGGTCTTTTTGTCGCCCTTAGCGGCCTCGGCAATTTCGTGAACGCTGAGCCGTGTTGATACCGGAAGCCCGTATTTTTCGCACAGAGCGGCTATTTTTTCGGTTGTGCCCGCGGGCGTGATTTTGTGTTTTTCGCCTGCAAGACTGATCATCACCATTCCGATGGCAACAGCCATGCCGTGAGTGATCCCGCTGAAATCATTCAGCTTTTCGATCGCGTGACCGAGCGTGTGACCGAAGTTAAGAAGCATTCGCTCGCCGGCTTCCTTTTCGTCGCGGCTTACAACGTCACGCTTTATTGAAACGCAGGTTTCGATAATGCTTTCAATATCGTCCCAGGCGTTTTCGTTTTGAAGCTTTTCAAAAAAACCGGCGTCCTTTATGCAGCCGTATTTTATAACCTCGCCCATACCGTCGGTTTTGAACTCACCGGGAAGTGTGCCGAGTGTGTCGGGATCGATCAGCACCGCAAGAGGTTGATGAAACGCGCCCACAAGGTTTTTGCCCTGAGGCAGGTCTACTCCGGTTTTGCCTCCGACCGAGGAATCCACCTGTGCAAGCAGCGAGGTGGGGATTTGTATAAAATCGATTCCGCGCAGATAGCTTGCCGCCGCAAAGCCTGCCATGTCGCCGCAGACTCCGCCGCCCAAGGCAACGATAATGTCCTTGCGCGTCATGCGAAAATCAGCAAGCGTTGCGTAAATTTCCGAGATCGTCCCGAGGTGCTTGCTTTTTTCGCCTGCCTCAAAAATATGGGTGACTGTGTTAATCCCCGCGCTTTCAAGTGATTTTACCACGCGGTCAAGATACAGCGGCGCAACGTTTGTGTCGGTGACGACACAAGCTTTTTGAGCGGTGCTGAGTTGTACGGCAAAGCTGCCGGCGCAGTCAATTACGCCTTTTTCTATTATAATATCGTACGGCTTGCCCGTACTAACGTGTATTTTTTTCATAGTAATACCTTATGAGATTGTATGTTTATTCACCGAGCAGCTGCTTGACCTTGTGACCTTCTTCAAGCAGCGCGGTCAGCTTTTCTTTGTCGTTTTCTTTTACCGCGTCAACAATTTTGCCGATGTTTTCAACCAAAATATCGAGCTCATCAATAAGCGGCTCGCGGTTTTCCAAAAACAGCTCGCTCCAAAGCTTTGAGTTAATGTTGGCAACGCGCGAAACGTCGCGGTAGCTGCCTGCCGAAAAGCCCTTGTGGTTTTTGCAGCTCGGGCTCATAACATAGGCGCAGGCGAGAACGTGCGGAAGCTGGGAAGTAAACGCGATCATTCTGTCGTGTTCCTCGGGAGTTGTTATTTTGATTTGACCGAATCCGATCGACAAAGCAAGCTGCGCCAAAACATCAACATACTTTTGATCGGCTCCGCAGGGTGTGATAATAAAGCTTGCTCCCTTGTAAAGCTCCGCCTCGCTCACGGCAAAGCCGTTTTTTTCCTTGCCTGCCATAGGGTGGCTGCCGACAAACACAAAGCCGTACTTAAGGCTCAGTTCCTTTAGCTTAGGACAAATCGCGCGCTTTATCCCCGACGAATCGGTGACTATCGCGCCGTTTTTTATTTTGCTTCCGTGCTTTTCAATATAGTCAATGCAAGCCTGCGGATACATACAAAGAAAGACAACGTCCGCTTTTTGCAGGCTGTCCGCCGTGCCTATTTCGTCGATCGCGCCTTCGCGTAAAGCCTGTTCGGCAACCTCGGACGTGCGGTTAATTCCGATAATGTGGTGATCGGTATACAGCTTAAACGCCTTGCAAAAGCTGCCGCCGATAATTCCCAGTCCTATAATAACAATATTCATAATTTGTTCCTTTACAGTGAGTTTTTCAGCGCGAAAACGCGTTTTGCCACCTTGTCAAACTGCTTTGGCGTAAGCGACTGAGCTCCGTCCGACCAGGCGTGCGGAGGGTCGTTGTGCACTTCGATGATCAGTCCGTCGGCTCCTGCCGCGACCGCAGCCATTGCCAGCGGCTCAACAAGCCGGCTTTTGCCCGAAGCGTGGCTCGGATCAACAATAATGGGAAGGTGAGAAAGATTTTTGATAATGGGAACCGCGCTGATGTCAAGTGTATTTCTTGTGTAGGTTTCAAATGTTCTTATGCCTCTTTCGCAAAGCATGACCTTTTCATTGCCGCCTGCCATAATATACTCGGCGCTCATAAGCCATTCCTCGATCGTGGCGGAAAGTCCGCGCTTGAGCAGGATCGGCTTGTCGATTTTGCCGAGCTCCTTTAACAGCTCAAAATTTTGCATATTTCGCGCGCCAACCTGAATAATGTCCACATTCTCAAACATATCAATGTGTGAAACCCTCATTATTTCGGTTACGATGGGAAGTCCGGTTTCCTTTCTTGCGGCTTTCAGCAGGTCAAGTCCCTCTGCCTTTAGCCCCTGAAAGGCATAAGGCGAGGTTCTGGGCTTAAACGCGCCGCCTCTCAGAAGTGTGGCTCCCGACGCCTGAACGCTTTTTGCCACGCCGACGATCTGTTCCTCACTTTCAACCGAACACGGACCTGCCATAATGTGCAGACTTCCGTCGCCGATCGAAACGTTATCGCTTATCTTGATAACGGTGTTTTCGGGATGGAACTTGCGGTTCGCCTTTTTGTACGGCTCCTGAACGCGTTTAACGCTTTCTACTATTTCCTGAGCGTCAATGTACTCGATATCAACCTTGGTTGTGTCGCCGATCAGTCCCAAAACAGTGGAATGAACGCCGTCCCAGCGGTTGACCTTTACTTCGTAGTCCGCCTTGAGGTGTTCTGTGAACTTTGTGATTTCCTCCGGCGCGATCTGCGGTTTTAATACAATAATCATACAATATACCCCCTAATATGATTGTAAATTATTTTAGCACTTTAAAGCGTAGCAGTCAATATATAATATTGTTCAGTTGTAAATTATTTGAGCTTTACCGCGTTAATAATTCCAAATGCGGTTTTCAGCGGTGTGTTTTCTCCTTTAACAACAATATCGGCGGCGGCGCGGTAAACCGGAAGCCGTTTGTTGTAAAGCTCCTCCATAACCCTGTCCTTGTCGGGACGCTGCAAAAGCGGACGGCGGGTATCGTTTTTAAGTCTTTGTTTAATTACCCTTAGAGGCACATCCAGAAAAACAATAGTGTCTTTTCCTTTAAACGCCTTTACGTTTCGATCAAAGGTAAAAGCTCCTCCGCCGGATGCGATCACAAGATTGCTCATGCCGGCAAGCTCCTTGCACACCTCGTGCTCTATGTCGCGAAAGCCCTGTTCGCCGTACTTATCGAAAATTTCAGACACGGTCATATCCTGTTTATTCTCGATGTACACGTCCATATCAATAAATTTTCTGCCTGTTTTGCGCGCGAGGTTTTTGCCTACGGTTGATTTTCCGCAGCCCATAAAGCCGCATAAAACAACATTGTTCATAACAGTCCCCTCTTATTTGGCGGCAAGCTCTTTTGCCGCGTCAAGGCAAAGCCTGTCTATGTCTGCCTTGTCATATTTTGAACCGTCCCAATGCTGATGCGAAACCACAGCCTGCCAAACAAGCATGCTCATTCCGCCTTCGGCGACCGAGCCGTTAGCACGGGCGCGCTTTACAAGCACGGTTTCAAGAGGATTGTAAATTGCGTCGAAAACGCTTTTGCACCTTCCTATTGCGCAGTTGTGGATTGGCTGGTCGTCAACGTTAGGATACATTCCTACAGGCGTGGCGTTAATGAGCACGTCAACGTTTCCGATGATTTGATCAATCAATCCGAAGCTTACCTTGGCACCGGGGATTTTTCTTGTTATGTCAAGACACAAAAGCCCTGCTTTTCCAACGTCCTGACGCCTTACGGCAAACTCGAATTCAAGCTCTCTCAGCGCGATTTCGTACGCCATGGTTCTGGCAACACCGCCGCAGCCCAAAATCATAATCCTGCCTTCAAGCTGTATTCCCGCGGCTTCAATAGCCTTGATAAATCCGTCGGGGTCGGTTGTAAATCCCTTTGCCTTGCCGCCGCTGTTAAGCACGGTGTTAACGCTGCCGTACATTTTTGCCTTTTCGTCAACCTCGTCTATAAGCTTGATAATGTTCTGCTTGTGCGGGATCGTAATGTTGTAGCCGTCAAGCTTTTTCAGCGTTTCGGAATATTCAGACGCAAGGCTTTCGGGCGCGATGTCAAGCGCCGTGTATTCGGCGTCAACTCCCGAAAGCTCAAAAAGCCTTTTGTGAATGAACGGCGACATTGTGTGACCTATCGGATGTCCTATTACCGCGTAATGTTTTTTGCTCATAAAACTACCCCCGTAAGTATAAAATTCTGCATTTCACCTATTGATTTTAGCATAAAAGTGAATAATTTATGCAAAATCTAAATTTTTTTAAAAATTTTTAAATTACATATTGACAAAGCAGTAAAATAACAATAATATTTAAGAGTAACAAACACAGGTTTGTTTTCAACCATTGTAGCATAAAACCAGTGCTTTTGTCTATATCTTTAGATAGGGTACAAAATATTTAGGGAGGAATTATAATGGTATTAGAAAAAGTAAAGGCTATTCTTGCCGAGCAGTTTGACGTTGAAGAAGATAAGATTACTGCAGATACAGACCTTCAGGAGGATCTCGGCGCGGATTCACTCGATGTTGTTGACCTTCTTATGTCAATCGAGGATGAGTTTGAGGTTGAGGTTCCCGACGAGGAGATCGAAAACATCAAGACA
Source organism: uncultured Ruminococcus sp. (assembly GCA_902792105.1). Lineage (GTDB taxonomy): Bacteria > Bacillota > Clostridia > Oscillospirales > Acutalibacteraceae > Ruminococcoides. Next base: position 9,323 of record CADAYK010000029.1, on the reverse strand, counting down.
GTCGGTGCTCTTGTTTCTTATATCGAAGACCACCAGTAATTGATTTTGCCATGTAAGGGGACGGTTTTTCCGTCCCTTTTTTGCTTGAAAAAAATTTTGTTTTGTGCTATAATTACTCAAGCATTATTTCGTCCGCGCTTTCGGCACAGCCCGGCATTGGCATAATACATTTATACTGTTGAGGTGGGCCATGACTTCACTCACAAAGGAAGCAATAAAAAAATCATTCATGAAGCTTCTTAATCAAAAGCAGGTTAATAAAATTACCGTAAAGGAAATTGTTGAGGACTGCGGAATCAACCGCAATTCCTTCTACTATCATTTTGACGACATTCCTTCGCTTATAGAGGAGATTTTTAACGACCAAGTTGACGAGCTTGTAAACAAGCAGGTCAATTCCGAAAATATTTATGACAGCATTATCGAGGCGATTGATTTTGCGTTTCAAAACAAAACAGCCATGCTTCACATTTACAATTCCGCGAACCGCGATTTGTTTGACCGCTACCTTAGCAGGGTGGCTCAGCGCACAGTGAGCGAGTTCTTTGACAAGCTGACCGCGGATTATCAAAATATAAATCCCGAGGACAAGGAAGCGGTCGTTATGTATTACAAAAGCCTGCTTATCGGTTTTGTGGTTGAGTGGCTGTCAGACGGTATGAAATACGATTTGACGGGCAAAATCAAGCGTTTGTGCGAGCTTTTTGAAGGAACCACAGAGCTTGCGCTCAGCCGTTGCCGTAAAACGGGCGGCGAATCGAATAATAAAGGGCATATTTAATTTTACACAGGGCGGAGCGATCCGTCTTGTTTCAAAGCATACAGTTAGCCTAAGCTAACCGCAGTTAGACAAATACAGTTGTGTGTCTGAAATTCCGTCACGGCATTTTATGTGTCTGTTTATTTTTTTCTTTTAAACAATAAAATATATTATAGAATAACAGAAAAAAGTAAGGAGAGAATAGGCGCATGAAATTAGGAAAAGCGGTTGTAAAATTCCGCGTTGCAATTCTGATAATCTCGCTTGTGCTGCTTGTTCCGTCCCTGTTGGGCATGATTTTTACTCGTGTCAACTACGACATGCTTAATTATCTGCCGGACAGCCTTGATACTGTAAAGGGACAGGAATATATGCTCGAGGACTTCAACAAGGGAGCGTTTTCGTTTTTGATTTTTGAAAACGCCGACGCAAAAACAATGAGAGAAGCCTCCGAAAAAATCAAAAAAGTTGACCATGTCGCAACGGTGTTAAACTACAGCGACATTGCCGACGATTCAATACCAAAGGAGCTTTTGCCGGATAAAATCTACGATGTTTTCAATTCGGGCAATTCAACGCTGATGGCGGTGTTTTTCGACACCTCAAGCTCCTCTGACGAAACCATGGAAGCAATTACCAAAATCCGCGGGATTGCAGGCGAAAGCTGTCTTGTGTCGGGAATTTCGGCAATGGTTACCGATCTTCGCGACCTGTGCGAAGCGGAAGAAACAATTTATGTGGCAATTGCCGTTGTGCTTGCGGTTGCCGCAATGATGCTGTTTATGGACAACTGGATTATTCCGTTTGTATTCCTCGCAAGCATCGGCATGGCAATACTTATGAATCTCGGTTCAAATTACTTTTTGGGCGAGATTTCCTACATCACCAAGGCGCTTTCGGCTGTGCTGCAGCTTGCCGTTACAATGGACTACTCAATCTTTTTGTGGCACAGCTACGGCGAACAAAAAAAGCTTTGCTCCGATAATAAGGAAGCAATGGCCGCGGCTGTCAAAGAAACCGTTACATCGGTTGTCGGAAGCTCAATAACCACGATCGCCGGTTTTATCGCGCTGTGTTTTATGACCTTCACGCTTGGCAGAGATTTGGGTATCGTAATGGCAAAGGGCGTGCTGCTCGGCGTGATCGGCTGCGTAACAATTTTGCCGTCGATGATTCTGGTGCTCGACAAGCCGCTGTCAAAAACAATGCATCGTTCGCTTATTCCGCAACCAAAAAAGCTTGCGGGCGGACTTGTTAAGATCTTCCCCGTATTTGTAATACTTTTCGGCATGCTGGTTGTTCCTGCCTATTATGGTTATTCGCAGACAAACAACGAGGTTTATTACGATATTTCAAGAAGCCTTCCGCGCGACATGGCAAACGTTGTTGCCAACACAAAGCTTAAAGACGAATTTAATATGTCAAACACCCACATGGTGCTTGTGGATTCAAAGCTAAGCTCAAAGGACATCCGCAAAATGACGGAAGAAATGAAAAACGTTGACGGAATAAAGTTCGCGCTTGGGCTTGAAAGCGTAGTGGGTCCCATGGTTCCCGAGGAGCTTGTTCCGGAATCGGTTGAAAAGGTGTTCAAAAGCGACCGCTGGGAAATGCTGATCCTCAGCTCAGAATACACCACGGCGTCCGAAGAAATGGGCAAGCAGGTTTCGCGGCTGAACGAAGTAATAAAGAAGTATGACAAAAACGGTTTGCTTGTGGGTGAAGCTGCCTGCACAAATGATTTGATCAATATTACGTCGGTTGATTTTGCAACGGTAAATGCAATTTCAATCGCGGCGATTTTCATAATAATAATGATTGTCGAAAAGAGCATAACCCTGCCGTTTATTCTTGTCGCGGTAATTGAGCTTGCCATTTTTATCAACCTCGGAATACCGCATTTTATGGGAGAATCGCTTCCGTTTATCGCTCCGATCTGCATAAGCACAATCCAGCTCGGAGCAACGGTTGACTACGCTATTTTGATGACAACGCGCTACAAAAAGGAGCGTTCGCTCGGCAACGACAAGCGCACTGCCGTCGCCACGGCGCTCGAAACTTCAATACCGTCAATCATAGTCAGCGCAATGGGACTGTTTGCGGCGACTGTCGGAGTTGCTGTTTACTCCGACGTTGATATGATAGGCTCGCTGTGCGCGCTGATGGCAAGGGGCGCTATCATCAGTATGTTCAGCGTTATTTTGTTCCTGCCGGCAATGTTCATGTTGTTCGACAAGGTTATTTCTGTTACAACCCTTGGGTTCCGCCCAAAGAAGAAAAATAATACGGAGGTAATTATATGAATATAAAGAAAAATTTGCCAAAGGTGCTTTCCGCCGCAATGAGCCTTACAATTCTGTGCAGCGGTGTAGGCGTGGCTTCCTATGCTGCGGGCGCTGAAAGCACAGGCGTAAAAACAGAGGCTCCCAAAACAGCCGAAACCAAAAAAACGGCGGAAAAATCATCCAAGCAAAGCCAAAAGTATAATAAGGAAGAAACGGTTTATGTAATTGCCGACGCAAACGGAAATCCCGACAAGGTTATTGTAAGCGACTGGATCAAAAACACCGGCGGCGCAAATAAAATCAAGGATAAGTCAAGCCTTAAGAACATTGAGGTTGTAAAGGGTGACAATTCCTACACAATCGACGAAAACAACGCCTATGAATGGGACGCCGACGGCAGCGACGTTTATTACAAGGGTACAGGCACAGCCGAGCTTCCCGTAGGCGTAAGCATTACCTACGAGCTTGACGGTAAGGCTGTAGCTCCCAAGGAGCTTGCGGGCAAAAGCGGAAAACTGAAAATTAAGATAAACTACACTAACCGCAAGTTTGAGGAAACAAAAATCAACGGTAAAAAAGAAAAAATCTATGTTCCGTTCGTAATGCTTACCGGAATGATGCTCGACAATGAAAAGTTCAGCAAGGTTGAGGTTTCAAACGGAAAGGTAATTAACGACGGCAGCCACACCTATGTTGCAGGCTTTGCGCTTCCGGGAATGCAGGACAGTCTTAAACTTAAAAGCGACGAGCTTGACATACCCTCAAATGTTGAAATTACAGCTGAGGTTAAGGATTTTGAACTTGCCACGACCCTTACCGTTGCCACCAACGATATGTTCAGCGACCTCGACGTTTCAAAGCTTGACTCTAAGGTTAAGGATTTGAACAAGCAGCTTAATAAGCTTACCGACGCAACAGGAAAGCTGCTTGACGGTTCTTCTCAGCTTTACGAAGGACTCGGCACACTGCTCGATAAATCCGGAGCGCTTATTGACGGAATCGACAAGCTTTATTCGGGCTCACAGCAAATCAAGACCGGTACATCCGCATTGTCAAGCGGTACCGCAACCCTAAGCAGCGGAGCTTCTCAGCTTGACAGCGGAGCGGGCGAGCTTTCAAGCGGAGCCCAAACCCTTGACGACGGCGCCTGCAGTCTTAAAAACGGCGCGGCTCAGGTTGACGACGGCGCCGGTTCTCTTGCCGGAGGAGCTGCGCAGGTAGACAGCGGAGTTGCTCAGCTTCAGGGCTACATCTCAACTCTTTCGGGCGGACTTAACACTATATCATCAAACAGTGAAACCTTAAAAGCAGGCGCAAAGCAGGTGTTCAACACCTTCCTTTCAACCGCCGACGCCCAAATTGCGGCTGCCGGATTAACAGCGGAAAAGCTGACAATAGAAAACTACGCTTCCGTATTAAACAAGCTTATTGCTTCGCTGAGTGATGAAAACGCACAGAAGTACGCATACAACACCGCTCTCAACACTGTTACCTCAACTGTAAACAGTCAAAAGGACGTTATCAGACAGGGTGTTGAAAACGCGGTCAGAAAACAGGTGACCGAGGGTGTTCTCGCGGCGGCAGGCTATTCAATGACATTGGAACAGTACGACGCGGCTGTTGCCGCCGGTCAGATACCCGAAGAAGCTCAGGCTCAAATTTCATCAGCCGTAAGCTCAAAAATGACAGCTATGCAGAGCACGGTGGACACAAATACCGAGTCTCAAATCGCCTCTCTTATTGAACAAAATATGAATTCCGAAGAGGTTCAGGCTCAAATTGCCGAAGGCGTTGCCAAGATGACCGGCGGACGCAAGTCGCTCGAAGCGTTAAAGACTCAGCTTGACAGCTACAACACTTTCTATAACGGAATAATCGAATACACCTCGGGCGTTGACAAGGCAAGCAGCGGAGCTAAGGATATTCTTAACGGCACGGGAAATTTAAAGAGAGGCACCGGCGAGCTCAAGAACGGCGCAAGTCAGCTGAAAGAAGGCACAAGCAGCCTCAGCAGCGGAGCAACTCAGCTCAAAAGCGGCACAGGTACTCTTAAAAACGGAGCCGGAGAATTAAAGAGCGGTTCTTCACAGCTTAACAATGGCGCAAAAACACTTGATTCCGGCGCGAAAACACTCGACTCCGGTGTAAGCGAGCTTGTTAACGGAATCTTTACCCTGAAATCCGGTTCGGGAGCACTCATTGACGGAGTAACTAGGCTAAAGGACGGTTCAATGACACTTAACACCGGCATGAAGGAGTATAAGGAGCAGGGAATCGACAAGCTTAAAAAAGCTGCCGACGGCGACATTAAATCGCTTGTTGAGCGTATCAAGGCAGTTGCCGACGTGTCCAAAAACTATAAGTCCTACAGCGGAATTTCAGACGGCGCCGACGGTAAGGTGGACTTTATCTTCAAAACCGACGGAATCGAAAAAGACAAATAATATCACATAAAGACAAGGCCAGGTTTGATCGCGCGGGATTAAGCCTGACCTTGTGTTTTAAATAAAAACGGGGCTCGGAATCCCGAACCCAAAAATATTAACCGATTGTGAATGCCCGCGGCGAAAGCTGTTTACCGATTCATAAAACATAGTCCCCGTTAAATAATCACACAGGTAAGCATTACAATAAGCTTAGGAATGCTTCGCATTGTTTCACCACTTATTATTTCATCATGCTTTGTCAGTATATCATTAATGATAAAAAATCTAAAGAAAAAATACAGACAGTCCGGGATTTAGGGTTTACTCAAAAAGCAATAATTATAAAAGCGCTTTGGGATTGACAAAAATACCTGTTTTTAGTATAATTAAACCGATATACTTGTTAAATTAGTATATTCTGCGCTTTACGCTGCAATGCTTTGGCGGCGCTGCCTCGGTTAATCATCTTCATTTACAGTTGATTAGAAAGCGGATGAGGGCTTTGTACAACTTTTCAATTTACGGGGATTCAATCAGCACATTTGAAGGCTACAACCCCGAAGGGTACGCTGTGTATTATAATACCGCAATCAGAAAGGCATGCCGAAAAGAGCACTGTTTCCTTGCGGATCTGGATGCCTTAAACCTGCGTTATGAAACGCTCGACGGCTCTCACCCCAATAAAACAGGGCATAAAGAATTAGCAAACGCTTGGATTACAGTTCTTGATACAATCATCAAAAGCATGTTGATTACCACTCAAACCACTATATCCAGCAATGTTGTATATTATTAAAATCTGCGTTATATTCGATTGTATAAAAACCTATGATCAAGGAGAGAGTTTTTATGACAGCATCATTATACGAAACCTATCTTATAGGCAGTAAAATCGGATATTTTTTTGCCGGAGCGTTCATTGGCGGTATTATTCCGATGATATTGTTCTTTGTCGGTCGACGATTTCTTATTGGCGTAGGCTGTCTGCTGGTTTGCGGATTGTTATCCTTTATCCACCCTGTTGCGTCAATTGTTGGTGGAATAGTTTTGCTTATTTGTGCACTGATTGTTATAGTGCCGGAATTGAAAGAAAAAGCTGAGAAAAAGAGGAAGGCAGAATTAAAAGCAGAAAAGAAAAAACGTATAGAAGAAAATAGAAAAAAGCGTGAAAAGGAGAAACAGGAAAAACTTTCCGCAGCGAAAAAACAAAATGCCGATCCTGCCGACAAACCCAATACACCAAACAAAAATAAAAAAACAAATAAATAAATATAGTAAATATCAATATTGTTTTTTGACCTGATTTTTATAAAACGCGCCTGTGGCAGAACCGGCAGACACGCAAGATTTAGGTAACGATACCTCGGTGGAAAAATAGAACACTTTAATTTTTACAACCTTGAATTGTTAAAATGCTGTTGTGAGGCTTTATCAGATCAGGCTTATACACAGATGTTAGCTTGTGATTTTACATTGCGAAAAATGACTTAATATTTTTTGCGATACTATGTTCTGTTTTTCCTTTTAAATATATGCAAGTATTCTTGCAGTATAAATAATTCGGAGGGGAATATGTCAATTGATTTATCACTTGTAAGTAAATATCGTACTCAATTGATGGGAATTGCAGCTGTGTTTATCGTCTTATGCCACTCTTCTTTTTTCTTCGGTGGAAAAGTTCAAGCACTTTACAGCATTTATGTCAACCAACTGTTGCAATGCGGAGTTGATATTTTTCTTCTTTTATCAGGATTGGGTTGTTATTTCTCTTATGCAAAGAATCCCTCGGTAAAAAAATTTTATAAAAAAAGATTAATTAGAATCGCAGTTCCATATATAATTTTTTTACTTTTTTATTTTGTTATCGATTGCTTACTTCTTCATAATTCTATTGAGCGCTTTTTTATGAATTACTCTATTTTTACGTTTTTTACTAATGGAGTATTAGCTACTTGGTTCGTAGCAGCTATTTTATTGCTATACCTGTTTTTTCCGCTTATTTATAAAATTATTAACAAAAATGAATCGGTATTTTTTATTTGCATTGCAGTTACTATTGTGCTTGTTTTGCTACCTTTTTGGAATATACTCCCGAACCCGTTACCTGTGATTCGAGAAATATTCTTATGCAGGATACCTGTTTTTTGTGTGGGCACATGGATAGGAAAAAGGATTTTTGAGAAAAGATGTTTATTTAAAAAAAACAGGATGAATATCTATCTTTTGGTTATTCTTATTATTACACTTATTGCATATTCCTTAAACACAATCAGTCCGAATACATTTGATAAATGGACGATTTCAAGATTGCTGTTCTTGCCGTTAAGTTTTACTTTGAGCATTTTATTGTCAAAGTTTTTTCATAAGTTTAGTATTGAAAAAACAAAAATAAACCAAGTACTGTTGTTTCTTGGAACCATTTCATTTGAATTATACTTATTATTTGAAAGAGTTTTGGCAATAGTTACAAAAAACATGTCAACGCTTAAAATATTTTTAAATTCCCCAAAAGCAGTTACTCAAGCAATTTTCAATATTATTGCGATTGGATGTACGGTTTTATTAGCATATTTATTAAACAGGATTTCAAAAAAAATATCATCTTTTTTAATTTAATTGTTATTATGATATGCGTACTCCTTGTTTTGCATGATTTTGATTGTTTCGTTTTTTAATAACCCCCCTTATGTAACGATGAAGAAATAAATATGATTGCGGCGGAACCGGCAGACACGCCGGATTTTGCTCGTGTTACCTCGGTGTAAAAATATATCGGAGAATACTATGGTTACTTTTGGAAAAACTATATCTTTATTTCTAATCGAAGGAGACCCAAACAGCAGATGGGTTTGTGAGTTGTCAAATTGGAATGGCAAAGCGTATAAGATTCCAAGAATTAAAGTACGTGGTTGCTTTGATAGACCTGATTTAGCTGCATGTGGAATTTACTTTTTATTCGGAAAAACGATATAGATGAGAAAAGCATCGTATATACTGGGGAAGCGGAAAATGTATATAATCGTCTAATGCAACACGATTCTCCGACCGGTAAAGACTTTTGGAATGAGTGCATTGTTTATATCAGTAAAGATAATAGGTTGAACAAAGCTCATATAAAATATCTGGAGCATAAGTGTTATTTACGTGCAAAAGAAGCTGACAGGTATTCAGTTGATAATTCTACGGTACCTGCTGATGCATCTTTAACAGAAGCAGAACAAGCAGAAATGGACGAATTCTTATATAATATTCGTCTTATCAATAATGTTTTAGGTCATAAGGTGCTTGAACCAATCGCAATGATTAATTCTGATAGCAATGAAGAGGCAGATGTTCCTAAATTGTGTATTCGTGCTGCACGAGGCGCCAATGCAGAAGGACAGCAAACGAGCGAAGGATTCGTTGTACTAAAGGGATCAAAAGTGGCTTCAACGGTCACAAAATCATGCCCTAATTATGTTATTGAATTAAGGGAAAAACTAATTGAAACTAATGTTATTAATTCGGAATGGGTATTTACCGAGAATAAGGTTTTCGGTAGCCCCTCAACAGCTGCCGCTGTTGTAATGGGGCGCAGTGCGAATGGTTTGACTGAATGGCGAACGAATACATCTGAATAAACATTGTTTTTCGCAGCAAAATGCTGTTGAAGTATAAAACGCGCCTGTGGTGGAACTGGCAGACACGCTAGATTTAGGTAACGTCACCTCGGTGTAACAATTAAATAACTGATAAATATCGGGTTTTGCAACCTGATTTTATAGAAACGCGCCTGTGGTGGAACTGGCAGACACGCTAGATTTAGGTTCTAGTCCGCGAGGGTGCAGGTTCAAGTCCTGTCAGGCGCACCAA
>CADAYK010000028.1 GCA_902792105.1 uncultured Ruminococcus sp. | reverse complement strand
GTAATTAAATTATACACCAACTGCGAGAGGTTTCATAGCCTCTCGTATTTTTTTGCAAAAAAACTGGCCCAAAACTCTTTCAAGTTTTGAGCCAGCCCCACGATCGTATGCTTATGAACGGCATATACTAAAACCCCAATTTAGTGCCGCAATCAAAAAACGGCTTATATATGCGGTTTTGCAGGGTTTCGTAAAAATATTCGCACACAGAGAAAGCCCGTTTAGGTTACAAGTTTGTAACCTAAACGGGCTTTTTTATATCTTTTTTTGTTTTAAATATTTTAATTTATCAGCTTAGATTTTTTCTCTTTTTACATACGAGGTATGGAGAAGCTCATGAGCCAAGTGCGAACCGGGAGTTCCGAGATACTCGTCGTAGATAGCCTTGATTTCGGGGTTATCGTGAGACTTTCTGTACTCGAGGTCAAGATCGTCCTCATACAGAGCCTTGGCACGCAAAGCCTTGAGGTCGGTGAAGTTTCTTACATGACCGGGCTGGATGGGCTGACCGCCGCCGTTTACACAACCGCCGGGGCAGCACATGATCTCGATAAACTGATACTCGCTTTTGCCTGCGCGGATGTCGTCAAGAAGCTTGGCTGCGTTCTTAAGACCTGATGTAACGGCAACCTTAACCTGCATTCCCGCAACATCGTAGGTAGCTTCCTTGATGTCGTCGGTGCCGCGAACCTCGGTGTAGTCTACGCTCTCGAGATCTTCGCCTGTGAGAACGTCGGCAACCGTACGCAGAGCAGCTTCCATAACGCCGCCGGTCGCGCCGAAGATCGTACCCGCACCGGAGCCGATGCCCATGATGGGATCGAAGTCCTCGTCGGGAAGCGAGGTAAACTGTATGCCTGCTGTTTTGATCATCTTGGCGAGCTCACGGGTAGTGATAGAGATATCGTTGTCCGGCATTCCGTCATGTTCCTGATCGTCACGCTTGATCTCGAACTTTTTGGCTACGCAGGGCATTACCGATACAACAACAATGTCCTTGGGATCGATACCTGCCTTCTCGGCATAGTAGGACTTGATCATAGCGCCCTGCATCTGCTGGGGTGACTTACAGGTTGAAAGGTGAGGAATGAGGTCGGGATAATAGTGCTCGCAGAACTTAACCCAGCCCGGTGAGCATGATGTAATCATAGGAAGGGTTCCGCCGTTCTTAACGCGCTGAATGAACTCTGTTCCCTCCTCCATGATCGTGAGGTCGGCGCCGAAGTTGGTGTCGAACACCTTGTCAAAGCCGAGCATTCTGAGAGCCGCAGCCATTTTGCCCTTAACGTTTGTGCCGATAGGCATATCGAAGCACTCGCCGAGGGTTGCGCGGATCGAGGGAGCTGTGTGAACAACAACGTGCTTTGTGGGATCGGCAATAGCGTCCATAACCTTTTGGGTGTCGTCACGCTCAACAAGCGCGCCTGTAGGACAAACTACGGTACACTGGCCGCAGCTTACGCAGCTTACGTCGCTGAGGTTCTGATCGAACGCGCAGCCGATAAGGGTGTCGAAGCCGCGGTTGTTTGCGCCGATAACCGAAACATACTGCTGTTTACAAGCGGCAACGCAGCGGCGGCAAAGAATACACTTGTTATTGTTGCGAACAAGGTGGAGTGTGCTGTGATCCTCTTCGTAACGGGTTTCAGCGCCGTCGAACTTTGTTTCGTCTACGCCGTACTCAAGGCAAAGCTGCTGAAGCTCGCAGCTGTTGCTTCTGGGACAGGACAAGCACTTTTTATCGTGGTTTGAAAGCAAAAGCTCAAGGTTTGTTTTTCTGTATTTTTGAATTTGGGGAGTATTTGTAAAGATCTCGGTGCCGTCGCGGTCAATGGGATAAACGCACGCCGCAACCAGGCTTCTTGCGCCTTTAACCTCGCAAAGGCACATACGGCAGGCGCCGATTTCGTTAATATCTTTAAGATAGCAAAGTGTCGGAATTTTTATACCGAACTGATGGCAGGCTTCAAGAATAGTGGTATTCTTCTCGACTTGATAGTCTTTACCGTTGATTTTAATATTCAACATTTCCATAGTAATATCTCCTTTCTTTAGCCTTTAGAAATTGCTTTAAACTTACAGGTATCCATGCAAGCGCCGCACTTTACGCACTTTTCGGTGTCGATAGCATAAGCGGGTTTTTTCTTGCCGGGAGCTGTGTAGTCAGTAACCGCAATTGCGGAAGCAGGACACTTTCTTGCGCACATGCCGCAGCCGATACACTTATCCTTGTCGATTGTGAATTCAAGAAGGTTCTTACATACAACAGCGGGACACTTCTTGTCAACAATGTGAGAGATATACTCGTCCTTGAAGTAACGCAGGGTTGAAAGAACGGGGTTGGGGGCTGTTTGACCGAGACCGCAAAGTGAGTTAGCCTTGATGTAGTAGCAGAGCTCTTCCATTTCGTCGATCATTTCCATTGTGCCCTGACCGTTTGTGATCTTTTCGAGCATTTCAAGCAATCTCTTTGTACCGATACGGCACGGAGTACACTTACCGCAGCTTTCGTCAACGGTGAATTCAAGGAAGAACTTGGCAACGTCTACCATACAGTTGTCCTCGTCCATTACGATAAGTCCGCCGGAGCCCATCATAGAGCCGATGGCAAGCAGGTTGTCGTAGTCGATCGGAACGTCAAGGTGTTCCTCGGGGATACATCCGCCGGAAGGACCGCCTGTCTGGGCAGCCTTGAACTTTTTGCCGTTGGGGATGCCGCCGCCGATTTCAAATACGATCTCGCGCAGGGTCGTACCCATGGGGATCTCAACAAGACCGGTATGGTTGATCTTGCCGCCGAGGGCGAATACCTTTGTGCCCTTGCTCTTTTCGGTACCCATTGAAGCAAACCAGTCGGCGCCCTTTAAGATGATCTGGGCGATGTTTGCGTAGGTTTCAACGTTGTTAAGGATCGTGGGCTTTTGATAAAGTCCCTTAACTGCAGGGAACGGAGGACGCGGACGGGGCTCGCCGCGCTTGCCTTCGATCGAAGTCATAAGCGAGGTTTCCTCACCGCATACGAACGCGCCTGCACCGAGGCGGAGCTTGATGTCGAAGTTAAAGCCTGTTCCGAAGATGTCCTCGCCCAAAAGACCGTACTCGTGAGCCTGGCTGATAGCGATCTGTAAACGCTTAACGGCGATAGGATATTCGGCACGAACATAGATGTAGCCCTGTGAAGCGCCGATAGCATAGCCGGCAATAGCCATTGCCTCAAGCACGGCGTGGGGATCGCCCTCAAGAACGGAACGGTCCATAAACGCGCCGGGGTCGCCTTCGTCGGCGTTACAGCAAACATATTTCTGGTCTGCATCGTTGGCTGCGGCAAACTTCCACTTTAAACCTGTGGGGAAGCCCGCGCCGCCGCGTCCGCGGAGACCTGAATCGAGGATAGTCTGGATTACATCCTCGGGAGTCATTTCGGTAAGAACCTTACCCAGAGCGGCATAACCGTCCTGAGCGATGTAGTCGTCGATCTTTTCGGGATCGATAACGCCGCAGTTACGCAGAGCAACACGCTTTTGCTTTTCGTAGAAAGCGGTCTTGTTGAGTGACTTGATGGTGTCATTCTCAACTGTCTCCTGATAAAGAAGTCTTGTTACTATTCTGCCCTTGAGGAGGTGTTCTTCAACGATTTCGGGAATGTCGTCAACCTTAACCATTGAATAGAAGCTTCCTTCGGGATAAACAACCATGATGGGACCGAGAGCGCAAAGGCCGAAGCAACCGGTTGTAATAACGTTGACCTCGTCCTGAAGTCCCATTCTTTTGATTTCTTCCTTGAGTTTGTTAACAATTGTCAAGCTGTTTGAGGAGGTACAACCGGTACCGCCGCAAACAAGAACATTAGAACGATACATTATTTTCCTCCTTAATTAGATATCGCGCCGATTGTGTACTCTGTAACCACGTTTTTGTTTACAAGGTGGTCGTTAACGATTTTCGGCACCATTTCGGGAGCTACCTTAACATAAGTAACCTTTTCCTGACCCGGAATTTCGATTTCTACAACAGGCTCATACTGGCAAATGCCGATGCAGCCTGTTTGTGTAACTGTGATATCCTTGGTAAGACCGCGCTTTGTTATCTCCTCAACAAAAGCGTTGAGCACAGGTCTTGCACCGGCGGCGATTCCGCAGGTAGCCATACCAACCAGCACACGGGCAGCGTTCGGGTTTTCCTTTCTGAGATCGATTTCTGCCCTTGCCTTATCTCTGATCGCCTTTAATTCGGCTAAAGATTTCATAATTCTGCACCTCCGTATATATTTTCGGTATTTTCTTTTAAAAATTGCTCGATCCATTCCAACACGTCGGGCGTGTCGAGCGGAACACCCTCGAGCACAACTCTAAGCTCGCGCGTGTCAAGCGTAAACGAACCTTTGTCGGTCGTGCGTGTAAAAACAAAGTCAATGTCCGGATTACACCTTATCAAAATTGAAACTGTTGAGTTGATGTCGCCCAGCGGCGTCATGTCAACATGGCTTTTAACATAGGTAACGGTCGTTACCGTTCCCTTTCCGAGCTCCGATTCAATGTTGAAGCTTCCGCCTGTTTGTTCGGCGCTGAGCTTAAAAAGCGGAACACCAAGCCCCACCTTGCGTGTGGTTCTCGTGGTAAAAAACGGGTCGGTAACCTGACTTACCTGTTCCTCGGTCATTCCGCAGCCGTCGTCGGCAATGGTTATAATCAGCGAATCGCTTTTGTCACTGTCGGTAACCGTAATGGTGACCAAATGCGCATCGGCTCTAACCGAGTTTTGCGCCACGTCCATGACATTCAAAGACAATTCACGCATTATGCTTTTTTGTATTTGTTAATAATGTACGGAACATCATCAACTGTCAGTCTGCCGTAAACGTCGTCGTTAACGGTGATTACGGGAGCCAGACCGCAGGCGCCAATGCAGCGGCAGGCAGTCAGCGAGAACTGTCCGTCGGGGGTGCATTCCTCCGCTTCGATTCCGAGCTCCTCGGAAAGCTTGTTGAGAATGTCGCCGGAGCCCTTAACATAGCAGGCTGTGCCGAGACATACAGAGATGTTATACTTGCCCTTTGGAGAAAGCGCAAACTGAGAGTAGAAGGTCGAAACTCCGTAAACCTCCTCGAGCGGAACGTTAAGTCCTTCCGCAACCATCTTCTGAACCTCGATCGGAAGATAACCGTAAATTTCCTGTGCTTCCTGTAAAACAGGCATCACAGCGCCCGGATCGTCAATGTTACGGGCAATGGCTTCCTTAAGCTTTGCTTCCTGCTCAGGCGTTCCCGCAAAGGGAATAGTGCTGATTTTCTTTTGCATCGTTTTTCCTCCCTGAATAAGTTTTGTGCTTTTTGTCTAATCCTGCACACAAAAAGAAATGTGGCATCTTTTGTCAAATGTACATGAAAAGGTATAGTTCAATCGCACAATTATCAAATGATATTATAACATAATTATGCGGCAAAGTCTACAACAAATTTACCTTTTTAATGCTAAAACCCGACATAATTTTGACCGGATCAGGCAAATCATAGCAGTTTATTGTTTCTTTAAGCAAAATGTAGCATATTAAGCCGTATTTTGCAATTGTTCTAACGGTTTTTGATTTTATGAATTATAGCAAAATTTTTGTTTTGCCGCGGTTTTTATACAATAACAATATATATAAATATTTTTATCAAGCTTTTATCACAGGCGTGTCAAGCAGCGATATTACATTTTCGGCGCTCAGTGAGTCAAGCTCAAGGGTATTTTCGGCGTCGCGCATATTTTCAAGATAGTGCGCGTCCGAGCTTGTAACGATGTTGAGCGAGTTCAAAATCGGATGCTGCTGTCTTAACCGCTCAAGCTTTGATTTGTCGGCAAGCTCGGCAGCGGCAAAGCCGCAATACGGGTCAATTTCGCCCAGCACCGAAAGAATCGAAAGGCTGTCGCGGTCAATGTGAGCCGGATAGCATATCCCGCCGAACTCCTTCGCCTTTTTGTACGCTTCCATTATGCTGATAAACGCCGCCGGCAAAAGCAGGTGCTCGATCTCGCCGGTTTCCTCGTCGAGCTCGTTCATTATTACCTGTCTGCCGTAAATTTCTGCCTTGTTTTTGACCTTGATCCTGTGCGCGTCAACATATTCGCTCCAGTCAAGCGCGCGTTCAAGCGTGGGAAACAGGCACACCGCGTGGATGTCCTCGCTGGTTGTAAGCTCCATTCCCGGAATGACCAGCACGCCGTTTTTCTCGCCTGCCTTAATGGTCGCTTCGCAGTTGAGGCAGGTGTTGTGGTCGGTCAGCGCGATCACATCCAGCCCCAAAAGCTTTGCCATTCCCGTTATATTGTTGGGAGTCATGTCCATGTCGCCGCAGGGTGAAAGACAGGAATGAAGGTGCAAATCGTAAAAATATTTCATAGCGTTAAATAAGCGTACTTAGCTTTTTGGCGATGCTGTAGCTGTTCTCGCCGGTCGAAAGAATGTTTACTCCGTGGATTTCAGCCTTTTGCCTTGCGTTTTCGTCAAGCGGAGCGTTTTCAACAAGGACAATACAGCTTACGTCGGCAAGGGTTGCGACAGCGATCGAGTTGATGTTGCCCATAACGGTAAGCCAGGCGCTGTCTGAAGGCGCCCTGCCCATGACCCAGCTGAGCAGATCGCCGATGTAGCAATCCTTGATTTCACGGTCAAGCTCTTCTCCGGTAAGTATATTAAGATTTAATTTGTCCGCTAATTCCTGTACTGTCATTTTTACACTTCCCCTTGTTTTGCAGAGCCCGGGAGTATTTCCTCCCGGTCCCCGATTCTATATAGTATTTTTCAGCTGGTCGTATACACTCTGGATCTTGGCTTTCAGGCGGTGGATACAATCGCTTTCCCTCGCCTTGCCCCTTACCATATCCTCCGCCATCGCGCGGCAGGTCGGAGCTCCGCAGGAACCGCAGTCGAGTCCCGGCAGTCCGGCAAGGATCTCCTCCATTTCGGACATCATGCTCATAGCTTTTACAATGTCCTCGTCCAGTCTGAAAATATCGGCGTCGTATTCAAGCTCGTTTTCCCACATCATCATATCGAGCTGTTTGTCCTGAAGATGGTTGACCGAAACGGGCATATATTTTCTTAATTCATGGATCCTCGCCTGAGCCACATACGGGTTTTCAACCGTGAGCACTCCGCCCACGCAGCCGCCCGAGCAGGCGTTGAGCTCAATAAACTCAACGTCGCGTATATGGTCGTCCTCGAGCTCCTCGAGCACCCTTATTACGTTTTCGATCCCGTCGGCGGCAAGGTATTTGTCGCCGAGCATCGCCGCCGCTTCTCCGCCCGAGGTTGCCCAGCCTATGCCCATAAGTCCGGACTGGGCGATGTATTCAACGTCGGTCAAGTGATCCATGGCGCGGGTCAGCTCGGGATAGATTTTTGAGATCGCTATTGCGCCGTTGACCGCCGATTTTTCGGCGTAGTTCGGCGAATGGACCTCGGTCACCTTTGCAGGGCACGGAGTAATAAAGAATACTCCGATATCCTCGTCGGCAAGCCCTGTTTCCTCCATTGCCTCGCGGCGCGCTATTTTGGCGCTGACCTCCATAGGCGCTTTAAGAGGCATAACGTTGTTGCAAAGCTCGGGAAAACGTATTTTTATAAGCCTTACAACAGCCGGGCACGCCGAGCTGATTATCGGTTTTTTAAGCTTGTTTTCCTTAATAAGCTTGCGCGTTGCCTCGCTGACAAGCTCGGCTCCCCTTGACACCTCAAAAACTTTGTCAAAGCCGATTCTCTTCAGTCCCGTCAGCACAATGTCAAGATTGTCAAGATGATTGAACTGACCGAACAGCGCCGGCGCGGGGATCGCGACCTTATATTTGTATTTATTTATTTCTTCAAAGGTTGTACTGTGTGCCTTTTTTGCGTGGTGAGGACAAATCCTTATGCACTCGCCGCAGTCAATGCACCGTTCCGAAAGGATCTTCGCCTTGCCTCCGTGAACGCGGATCGCCTCTGTCGGGCAGCGCTTAAGGCAGTTGGTGCAGCCGCAGCACAAGTCGGCTTCAAGCTCAACCGAGTGAAAGTATTTACTCATGTTTGCTCCTTTAAACTTGCGTTATTTGAGTTATCAGTTTACCTTAACGGTCAAATACAGATTTGTTCCTACGCCAAGCGTAGTTTCTATTTTCATTTCGTCGGTGTATTTTTTAATATTAGGCAAACCCATGCCCGCGCCGAAGCCCAGGTTGCGAACGTTGTCGGGCGCGGTTGAAAAGCCCTCCTGCATAGCCTTGTCGACGTCGGCGATGCCGGGGCCGCGGTCGGCAAGCAGGATCTCGATCCTGTCGGGATAAATGTCAACGTCGCAATAACCGCCGTCGGCGTGAATTACCATGTTGATTTCGGCTTCGTACATCGCAATTGCAACGCGCCTTATTGCGTCGCTGTTGAAGCCCAGAGATTTAAGGCGCTTTTTTACCGCACCGCTCGCTTCGCCGGCGCGTGTAAAATCCTCGCCCGAAACCTCGTAGTGAAGATGTATTGCGTTGCTCATACCTTAGTTCCCCCCGAAAGACCGTTTGAATACAAAAGACCGCAGGCGGTGAACATTCTGTAACGGGTTTTCATCAGGGTTATTCCGCGGCTTTCCGCAAGGCTGATAATGCTTTGGTCGGGATCTTTTCCGCGCACAAACACAATGCACGCCATGTCCATCATTTCGGCTGTGCGCACGACCTGAGGGTTAACAAGCCCCGTGAGCAGCACGGACTGGTCCTTGACAAACGCCAAAACGTCGCTCATCATGTCGGAGCCGCAGGCGGTTTTGATTTCCTGGTTCAAATCGCCTTCACAAATTACCTCTCCCTCGAGTATATTGATAATGTCCTTTACAATCATCTGTTAACTTCCTTTCCGGCTTATTTGCACATAGAATAAGGCATTATAATCTTTATTATTATAGCATAAAAACCCGGCAAGCACAATTAGCAAATTTTATATAATAATTTTAATTTTTTGACAAATCCGTCATAATTGCAGTTGGCAAAAATTCCTTAAAAAAATCCGTCTTTTAATGTTGAAAAAAAGTTGTAAAAGTGTTAAAATGTAATTTGTATGAGTTTCATATAATCTGTTAGGAAGAGATATAATGCTGAGAGACTTAAGACCTACCGACAATATTAACGGATACGACGTAAGACCGGGATATTACGATATAAACGGCGCTACTCCCGTGCGCGGAGGGGTTTGCTTTACCGTGACTTCGGTGTACGCCGACTCGTGCACGCTGCTTTTGTTCAGACCAGGCGCGCGCAGACCGGCGGTTCAAATCCCCTTTCCCGAGTCCTACAAAATAGGCAATACCTATTCAATGATCGTTTTCGGACTTGAAGCGGAAAAGTTTGAATACGCCTATTCGTTTGACGGTCCGTTTGATCCCAAAAGAGGGCTTTTGTTTAACAAACAAATGTATATACTTGACCCGTACGCCAAGGCTGTTACAGGTCAGAGCGACTGGGGCAAGCCCCAGCTTGACCGCTGCGTTTACAAGGCGAGAATAGTTTTTAACGATTACGACTGGGGCAATTTTAAAACCCCTTCAATTCCGCTTGAGGAACTGATAATTTACGAGCTTCATGTAAGAGGCTTCACCCAGGACGAATCCTCGGGTGTAAAAAACCGCGGAACCTTTGCCGGCATCCGCGAAAAAATCCCCTATCTTAAAGAGCTTGGCGTTAACGCGGTTGAGCTTATGCCGATTTTTGAGTTTGACGAAAACGGCGCCTACCGTTATTACGACGGCGAAAAGCTTTATGATTACTGGGGATACAACACCGTTTGCTTCTTTGCCCCCAACACAAGCTATGAATCCGACCACCGCCACCACCGCGAGGGCACCGAGCTTAAGCAGCTTATCCGCGACCTTAAGTCAAACGGTATTGAGGTTATTTTGGACGTTGTTTTCAACCACACCGCCGAGGGCAACGAAAAAGGTCCGTTCTTTTCGTTCAAGGGACTTGACAACAACATCTATTACATGCTTACGCCCGACGGAAAATACTACAATTTCAGCGGCTGCGGCAATGTGCTCAACTGCAACCACCCCATGGTTCAGGACTTTATCAAAAACTGCCTGCGCTACTGGGTAACCGAATATAAAATCGACGGCTTCCGTTTTGACCTTGCCTCGATCCTCGGACGCAACGAGGACGGCTCGCCGATGGATCAGCCTCCGCTTTTAAAAAGCCTTGCTTTCGACCCCATTCTCAGCGGCACAAAATTGATCGCCGAGGCTTGGGACGCCGGCGGACTTTACCAGGTGGGCAGCTTTCCGTCATGGAACCGCTGGGCTGAATGGAACGGAAAATACCGCGACGATATGCGCCGCTTTCTTAAAGGCGACGGCGGACTGGCTTGGGCTGCGACCCACCGACTTACAGGCTCAAAAGATCTTTACGATCCGTCATACCGCCCCAGCTGCGCGTCGGTCAACTTCATTACCTGCCACGACGGCTTTACGCTTTATGACATGTATTCCTACAACGTTAAGCACAACCTTAAAAACGGCTGGGACAACACCGACGGCGCCGACGACAACAACAGCTGGAACTGCGGCTTTGAGGGCGAAACCGACGATCCCGAGGTCAACAGACTCAGGATAAAAATGGTTAAGAACGCGTTTGCCACCCTTATGCTCAGCCGCGGCGCGGCTCTGTTTTTGGCGGGCGACGAATTCTGCAACACCCAGTTCGGCAACAACAACCCTTACTGTCAGGACAACATCATTTCGTGGCTTGACTGGAGCCGCAAGGAAAAATACAATGATGTATTTGAGTTTTTCAAGTACATGATAGCGTTCCGCAAGCGTTTTCACGTTATTACCAAAAACAGGCGTACCTGCTCCTGCACCCTGCCTCCCGAAAGCCTTCATTCGGTTCAGCCGTGGAAAACCGATTTCGGCGAGGATTCGCGCATGGTCGGCGTAATGTACGCAGGAGCCTCCGAGGGCTTCGAGGGCATTGACGAGATCGTGTATTTCGGCATTAATGCATACTGGGAAAAGCTTGACGTTGAGCTGCCCGGACTTCCCACGGGTTACGTTTGGAAACTGTATGTCGACACCGGAAAAAGCGCCGAGCACGTTCTTTGCGAGCGCAACAACATTATGCTTTACAACCGCAGGATTGCCATGCAGGGACGTTCGGTAATTGTTGCCGTCGCCCAAAAAATGTGGTGATTTTACTTCGCGTACTTAACGTTTGATTTAACAATTCCGTAACATATAAAGGTTCGGCAGATTTTACGTCCGCCGAACCTTTTAAATTACCGTAAAGGACCGTTTCTTTGAGGCGGTCTTTTATGCTGTTGAAAAATGCCGCGATATGGTGTATAATATAGTTTGAGTTAATATATCAATATTAGCAAAGCACAAAAACGGAGGTGTTTTTCTTGGACGTTAAGGCAGGCGACAGGGTCGAGCTTAAAAAGCCTCACCCATGCTCAAACAAAATCTTCACCGTTTTGCGCGTTGGAATGGACTTTAAGCTCCGCTGTGAAAAATGCGGACGCGAGGTTATGGTGCCGCGCAACAAAATTGAGAAAAACATCAAAAGAATACTGGAGTAAGCCATGTTTGAAAAGATAGAAATTTTTGACAAACGCTACGCGGAGCTGAACCTTAGGCTTTACGAGCCCTCGGTTGCCGCCGACCCGGACGAATATCAAAAGGTAATGAAGGAAATCAAGTCGATTGAAGAGATCGTTCTGACATACCGCGACTACAAAAAAGCCGTGAAAACCGAAAGCGACAGCATCGAGATAATTGAGGAAAGCTCGGACAGCGAGCTTAAGGAGCTGGCGCGGCTTGAGCTTGACGAGGCAAAGGAGCAGATCGCCCGGCTTTCCGAAAAGCTAAAGATCCTGCTGCTGCCCAAGGATCCCAACGACGAGCGCAATGTTATTATCGAGATACGCGGCGGCGCCGGCGGCGAGGAAAGCGCGCTGTTCAGCGCGGTGCTGTTCAGGATGTACACCATGTACGCCGAAAAACGCGGCTACCGTGTTGAGGTCGTAAACGCAAACGAAACCGAGCTGGGCGGCTACAAGGAAATTTCGTTCATGATCGAGGGCGAAGGCGCTTATTCGCGCTTTAAGTACGAAAGCGGAGTGCACCGCGTTCAGCGCGTGCCCGAAACCGAAAGTCAGGGACGCGTTCACACCTCGACCACCACCGTCGCTGTGTTGCCCGAGGCTGACGACGTTGAGCTTGAGATCGATCCCAAGGATCTTAAAATTGACACCTTCAGATCAAGCGGCGCCGGCGGTCAGCACATCAACAAAACAAGCTCCGCGATCCGCATCACCCACATTCCGACGGGAACCGTGGTTGAATGCCAGGACGAACGCAGCCAGTACAAAAACAAGGATAAGGCTCTAAAGGTTTTGAAAAGCCGCCTGCTTAAGGAAAAGCAGGACAAGCAGGCAAACGAGATAGCCGCCGACAGGAAGTCGCAGGTCGGCACCGGTGACCGCAGCGAAAGGATACGCACATACAACTACCCCCAGGGCAGGCTGACCGACCACAGGATCGGACTGACGCTGTACAAGCTGGAGGACATTTTAAACGGCAATCTTGACGAGGTTATCGACGCGCTGATCACCGCCGACAGAGCCGAAAAGCTAAAGGAAAGCATACAGCAGTAAGGGTGACGCATATGAAAACAGAGCTGCTGAAAAGCACGCCCGAAAACATAAAAAAGGCCGCCAAAATTCTTAAAAACGGCGGTTTGGTGGGGATTCCCACCGAAACGGTGTACGGTCTTGCAGCCAACGCGCTTGACGGCAAGGCGGTTGCCAAGATATTTGAAGCAAAGGGCAGACCTGCCGACAATCCGCTTATTGTTCACATTGCGGACTTCGGCGATATTGAAAAATTTAACCTTGTAAGCGAGGTTCCCGAAGCGGCAAAAGCTTTGGCAAAGCATTTTTGGCCGGGACCGCTTACCATAATAATGAAAAAGGGCGAAGCAGTCCCCGGCGAGGTTTCCGCCGGACTCGGCACAGTCGCTATCCGTTTTCCGTGCCATCCCGACGCAAGGCGTATCATCGAAGCCGCTTCCGTTCCCCTTGCAGCGCCCTCGGCTAATTTATCAGGCTCGCCCAGCCCCACGACCGCGCAGCATGTAATGAACGACCTCGACGGCAGAATTGACGCTGTGCTCGACGGCGGAGAATGCTCGGTAGGTCTTGAGAGCACTGTAATAACCCTTGCGGACACAGTCCCGAGAGTGCTCAGGCCCGGCGGAGTGACCGTTGAACAGCTCAGGGAGGTTTTGGACACGGTTGAGGTTGACGAAGCAGTGCTCAACCGTCTTGCCGAAGGCAAAACTGCCGCAAGCCCGGGCATGAAATACAAGCATTATGCGCCGAGGGCAAACGTCGTGCTTCTTAAATGCACAGACAGCGAGTATATTGATTATGTAAACGATCACGGCGGAGTCGGCGTTGCCGCGCTTTGCTGCGACGAGGATCTGCCCCGGCTTAAAAACGTTAAAACGGTTTCGCTGGGCAAACGAGGCGATTACGAGGCTCAGGCGCACAGCTTGTTCGAAAGCTTGAGGCGCATCGACGGCTACGGCGACGTCATAACTGTTTACTCGCGTCTTCCGGGCACGGACGGCGTGGGAATGGCGGTTTACAACCGTCTTATCCGCGCGGCAGGCTTCGAGGTGATCGACCTTGGATAGATGCAAAATCATCGGACTTACAGGTCAGACCGGAGCAGGCAAAAGCACGGTATTAAGCTGCTTTGAGAAAAACGGAGTCTGCGTTTTTAACGCCGACCTCGCGGTCAAAAAAATATACGAAAGCGGTTCGGCGTGTCTTAAAGCCGTCGCTGCGGAATTCGGAGCCGACATAATTAATCCCGACCAAAGCCTTAACAGAAAGCTGCTTGCGCAAAGGGCGTTTTCAAGCCCCGAAAGCACCCAAAAACTCAACAGCCTGGTTCATCCGTTCGTTACGGCTCTGCTGCTGAGGATGATCAAGGAGGTCAGACCGAAGGTGCTGATAGTTGACGCGCCCCAGCTTTTTGAAAGCGACCTTGACGCGGTTTGCGACGTTGTTATAAGCGTTGTCGCCGACGAAAAAACCAGGCTTCAACGCATTACCGAGCGCGACGGCATAGACGAAAAGCAAGCAAGGCTGAGGTTGAGCGCCCAGCTTGACGAAAGCTTTTTCAGAGAACACTCTGACTACATAATCGAAAACAACACCGGCATAGCCTCGCTTTTAAAAAAGGCGAAGGAAATTTCGGACAAAATAATCTAAACGGAAAGGGTGGCGGAATGGCGGAAAAAGCACGCTACAGTAAAAAAGCTCAAAGCCGGAAGCACACGCAGAGCAAACACCCGAAAAATAACAAAAATTCAAAAATTGCAGCTTTCCTGATTTGGTTTGCCGTCGTCGCGGTTTTTGCCGGCGGAGCGGTATTTTTCATAAGCCGGCTTATGAGCGACAATCAGGACAAAATACAACAGGTCGCATATCCGCAAAAATACAGCGAATATGTCGACAAGGCTGCAAAGCAGTACAACCTTGACCCGGCGCTGATTTACGCCGTTATTCACACCGAAAGCGGATTTAATCCAAATGCCGAATCAAGCGCGGGCGCCTGCGGACTTATGCAGGTTATGCCAAGCTCTTTCAGCTGGCTTATGGACTTGAGAGGCGAAAGCGATAAGTACACAATGGATGATTTGTTTGAACCCGCGGTCAACATCGACTACGGATGTTACCTGCTGAGATACAACCTCGATCTATTCGACAACGACGAAACCTGCGCGGTGGCAGGCTACAACGCCGGCTTCGGTCAGGTTCAGGAATGGCTAAATGACAGCAGCCTAAGCTCCGACGGAAAAACGCTTGACAACCCCGAAAATATTCCGATCGAGGAAACGCGCGACTACGTTAAAAAGGTTGAAAACGCAAAAGAAATGTATACCAAGCTTTATTATTCAAACAATAAAAGCAGTTAATAAAAACCATTTACATAGAAAGGAATGATTCCCGTGGCAGAGGAAAAAACCAAAACCGAGCTTTTAAGGGAAAAGCTCATGAACAACCCAAAGGATATCAAGAAGCTGAGTGCCGAAGAAATCAAAAATGCAGATGAATTTTGCGAAGGCTACAAGGCTTTTTTAAACGCTTCGCCTGTTGAGCGCGAGGCTGTACGCTACACTAAGCAGCTCGCCGAAAAAGCAGGATTTACCGGATATGATCCCGACGCCTCCTACAAACCCGGCGACAGGGTTTATTACATTAACCGCGGCAAGGCGATCGCGCTTGCGGTAATCGGCAAAGACGGCGTAAAAAACGGCGCGCGTCTTGCCATAGCTCACATTGACTCTCCGCGGATCGACTTAAAGCCAAATCCGCTTTATGAGGCAAACAATCTGGCGCTGTTTAAAACCCACTACTACGGCGGTCTTAAAAAATATCAGTGGACGGCAATTCCGCTGACGCTTCACGGCACGGTCGTTAAGCTTGACGGCACTGCGGTCGACATTGTTTGGGGCGACGAAGAAAACGAAAGCTGCTTCTGCGTTACCGACCTTCTTCCCCACCTTGCCCAGGAGCAGGTAACAAAGCCAATGGCAAAGGCTTTCACCGGCGAGGATCTAAACGTGCTTGTCGGCTCGCGTCCATATGAAGAAGCAGAGGACGAAAAGGAGCTTGTAAAGCTTAACGTTATGTCGATCCTCAACGAAAAGTACGGTATCACCGAAGGAGATTTTCTTTCGGCGGAGCTTTGCCTTGTGCCGAGCTTCAAGGCAAAGGACGTCGGCTTTGACCGCAGCATGATCGGCGGCTACGGCCATGACGACAAGGTTTGCGCATATCCGGCTGTGGCAGCGGCGTTCGGCGTTGAAGTTCCCGAAGCCACCTGCATAACCTACCTGACCGACAAGGAGGAGATCGGCAGCGACGGCAACACGGGAATGCAAAGCGATTTCCTGCGCTACTTTATCTATGACCTCGCAAGGCAGGACGGCGTTGAAGGGTATCACGCAATGTCAAAAAGCACCTGCCTTTCCGCTGACGTTAACGCCGCGTTCGACCCGACCTACGCATCCGCCTTTGAGGCTAAGAACAGCTGCTACATCAACGGCGGCGTGGTTATTTCAAAGTACACCGGTCACGGCGGAAAATACGACACCTCGGACGCTTCCGCGGAATATATGGGCAAAATACGTTCGCTGCTCGAAACCAACGGGATCGTATGGCAAATCGGCGAGCTCGGAAGGGTTGACCTCGGCGGCGGCGGTACGATCGCAAAGTATGTTGCCAACATGAACGTTGACGTTGTAGACCTTGGCGTGCCGGTGCTGAGTATGCACGCGCCGTTTGAAATTGTTTCAAAAACCGACGTATATATGGCATACCGCGCATTTCTTGAATTTTTCAAAGCATAAAATAAGGGTTCGGCTTGATCAACCTCAAGTCCGAACCCTTTTTTGTTTTGGTTATCCTTATTTATTTCTGTGCGGCGCGGGCGGCTTTTTTTGCGTTAAACTCAGCCGCGTCGTCTTTTTTTATCTTATTGAACCAACCGAGCTTTTTGTCGGCAAAAATGATGAACGCAAGGTACAAGCCGATAAATATTACAACGCTGATTAAATCTGTAATTTCAACATTGGTTTTAACTCCGCCTATTCCGAAGCCCGAAAGGTAGAATGCCGTCATGTTGTTGGCGATGTGAAGCGCGCAGCTTGATTCCAAGCCCTTAGTTATGAAGGCGCAAATTCCCAGAACAAGCCCCATAATTCCCACGGATATTACTCCGGTCACGTTATAGGGATGAGCGGCGGCGAAAAAAACCGTCTGCAAAATTATCGGTATCACGGGGAATTTTATCCATGAGCCAAACATCTGCATAAGATGTCCGCGGAAAACATATTCCTCGGCGCAGCACTGCAAGGGCACAAGAACCGTGCAGAAAATAAATCCGAGAGTTGAAAATCTGACAGCTCCTCTTTCCTGAGTTGTGATAAGCGAAATTACAACTATAGGCAAAACTACGGTTATCAGCGACGCCGCAAAGCATTTGAAGAAGATTGCGTAATTGAATCCGCCGCGCGTGGATGAATACGACGAAAACGAACGATAGTTGATGATTCTGTTGCCGAGCATGAGCGCCGGAATTGCGATCGCAATTGAACCGAGTGACAAAAGCGCTCCCAAAACCGAGTAAGCATCAAGGTTGTCATAGCCCGAAGCGGCAAGCTGTTGAAAGTCTATCCCCTGATTCGCAGCGAGAACATAGCAAAAGATCATCAGAACGAGTGAAAAGCCAAAATAAATAACGCCGGCAAGCAGGGTAACAAGCAGCGGCTTGTACCATTTGTATGCGGTGAAACGCTTTGGATAAGTAAGATAATCGGGTGCCGCGGACGGCCGGTTTGATTGCATTTTTGATACCTCCGTAAACCTTTATGATAATACTATTATACTATTTACTTAATTAACCGTCAAATAAAAATATTGTAACCCGTCAAATAAAAAATATTGCCGGGCAGCCCCTTTCAGGTTGCCCGGCACACTTTTTCGGACTTGAAGCATTGTCCGAGATTTTGCTCAAAAGCAATTATTTCATGCTGTTCTCGTAAGACTCAATCATCTTTTT
>CADAYK010000027.1 GCA_902792105.1 uncultured Ruminococcus sp. | reverse complement strand
GGCTATTGAAAGACAGGCACAGGAAGAACAGGCGCAGAAGATGGTAGGATATTATGATACATACAATAATTATTCTTCTATATCTTCACCTACTGCCGAAGAGACAGTAGCATATAACGAGGCTGTGGCAGCCCTTGGAATAACAACCGGAAGTAAAGCTGCAACAAGAATAGCGGGTCAGGATTCGGAAATAGAGTTAAATGGTGCAACGTTTACATCTAATACAAACAACTACAGCATAAACGGTCTTACAATAGAGCCGTCAACATTGTTGTATGTTTTTAGGAGCTGGCGCAAATACAAGAAGCTATCTTTAGGAATCTGGAAAAAGTTATCCGAAGTAAAATCATTTGATTGACTGATTCCTAACAGCGCTCTACCTGCTTCGGTTAGTTTGCGATTCTCATCAATGATACCAATATCAACTAAGCCGGAGGTCTTTTCACGAGCGTCCTTCGGCTTATTCTTTGCGCTTCCGACGACAAACTCCTTTGCTTTCATATAATCATAGTAGCGAACCGGATTACCAATATTGTTTGATTATTTGAATTTACTCTCAGAGCAAAGATTGATAGTTATCTTTTAAATACATTATCTCTATGAAACTCCATATTAATTTTCAACTCGGATGAAGGAGATTGCAAATACACCTTCTCTGTATCAAACATAATTCTTGCTTTATCGCTCGGATTCAATTCAGAAGAAACTATCAATTTCATTTCTTTACTAAATGTGATTAATCCGATATCAAACAATTTGTCATACAAAGGCGATAATAACAAACCATTCTCAGCACTTAACCGTTCTGTGTTATTAGCGGAACGCCAAGGATGAATGTGACTTGCAACTAATAATCGTTTATCTGAAATGCCTGTAATCAAACATTGTTGATATTTTTGTAGTATACGTTCCCGAAAAAGTCCTTGCCCGTTTCTGGCTTTTATCAGCATATCTTTTTCGGTCGAGATTAACGTGGTATCATTCTCTATACGCTTACAAATTCGGTTTTCAATAATTGCTTTTGCAGATTCTGAGTTTGTATAGTTTTTCAATCCCCAAAAACCTTCGCCTATTCCATAGACAGAATAAAACAAATCCGAAGCACCCTGATATGATTTTGTAGAACTACAATGCCTTTGGATAGTTGCTCTTATATTGTCCGTCCAGTTTGCGTTTGTGTGAATAGAAGGCAACAAATCTCTTCGGGATACAATTTGATTTATCTCCTTTAATGTACCGCTTCCTCCCAATTCTTCTAACGCCTCAATTATTTCTGATAAATAAGTAATGCTTTTTCTCGGTGACATAATCAAAAACCTTTTTCGTTAACCAACCTATCTAATAAATCTTCATTGAACCTATCAATTACATTTTGTTCTTTAAGAAACAATAGTAATTCACGAAGGTTGTTAAATGCTGTATTTCCTTGTTTTGTTAATTCCTCTGTTGGCAAACCATCAAGCATAACAAAAGGTTTTTCACAACCTAACAGAGAAAAGCAATCACAAATAGATACTATTCTATTACTCATTCACATACACCTCGTTTACGCAACAAGCAGACCTACCAGCTTTTCCCGTCGAGCGACATTTTCTAATAGATGATAAGCGTCACAGTATTGTCTGGAATTATAAGGCGGATCAATATACACCAAGTCTGCTTCTATATTTTTTACTAATTCATTAGAATCCATATTGAAGCACTGGTTATTGGGGTTGTTCTGACGGTTCGCCATTGGGACATAAAGTTCAAGTGACTTGTCAAATTCGACACCTTTACGGTAGGCGTCATAATGTCCGCAGGTGTTAGCTATTTTATCCATTGCATAAAGCAGGGAGGTAATCAGAATAGCTCTCTCTCTTGTGTTTATATCGCCTTTTTTATACAGCACCTCAATATCTTCTCTTATATAACCGATTTTAGCACAGTCATCTCTGCTGAAGTATGTATCAGCAAAATTGTCTGTCATATAATTATCCTCTAAATCAGTCAAAGCGTTGTAACGGACAACACAATCTATGATTATTTGAGGATCATATTCTTCAGCGCCAAACCAAGCATAATTGCAAATATAATTGCTGTACATCAAATCATTTGTAATAATGACTTTATCAGTAAACGCAGAGGATACGGCACCTGTTCCTGCGAAAATGTCAGCTATGGACGTTATGTCAGGACACTCATCGTTTACAACTCCTGTAATAAATGGCAATAACTTATATTTATTACCTAAATATCTTCTGTTGTTAATCAATGATGTCTTATATTCATTTGTTTTAACAGCAACAGACATCTTTATTCACCTAAAATCTATCAATCAACTTAATAATTATCTTAGCGCTTTAGTTTATTATACTAAAATCGTTGTCCCATAATAAGGACAATGCTTAGTTGTTTGTGATAATTCAAAACAATTATTTATATTTTCTTATAGTCTATAACAATTATAATATTTACAAGAGAATTAGTCAACAAATAATCAAACCGTCGCTGGGAAAAACCTATCCCTATTATCCTCCAGCCATTTTTCAAAGGTTTTAAATGAAATCTTACCCTTCTTGCAGAGGTCGCGCTGCTCGCGGCCTTTGGCTGACCATGCTTCGAGCTGATCTTTTGTCATTTCGCCCTTTTGCCAGCGGCGGCGCTGGGCATTGTAGACTTTGAGATATAGCTTGCGGATTTGCTTTTCCTCATCGGTCTTTTTTCTGCCGACGACGGACATTTCGGCTTCTTCCTTACAGGTGTAGCCCGTATCGTTTTTGTGGTTGCAATACTGCACGCTGCGCCCGTATTTGAAGGTTGAGAAGTATCGGTTGCAGCGGCGGCAGGTGTTCACGCACATCTTTTTATCGGTGATCATAAAATAAGCCTTGCACAGTGTGTAGCGGATAATATCCTCGACACAATTGGGATGCAGAACCTCTACAAGCTCGTCATCGCGCAGTTCAAAGGTGATGGATAATCGCTGCATTAACTCCCTTAACTTGCGGTTGTCGATTTCCCGATCTGTTGACCACGCGCTGACGAGCTCCTTGGCAAAAGCAACCATCGACATAAATTTGTCAGATGTAACGGTTATATCGGATTTTTTGAAATCGTAGTCAAACCAACTGTTATCTTCGGGCGCGACATCAAGCTCGTTATCCCTGTATTGCTCAAACACATCGTAGAGAAACAAAAACAAATTAGATTGGTAGTCAAATACCGGCGCGATATTTTCCTGTATCGTGCCGTTTTGTTTTCTCTTGAAATATTCACCGGCAAGGTATTTGTAGTGATTTGTAAATGAAATAATAGAGTTTAGCTGTGTTTCGTGAAAATCGAGCAAATCATATACGCCCTCAGAGTTTAGCTGTGTTTCGTGAAAATCGAGCAAATCATATACGCCCTCTCCGAAAGGCGCAGATTCGTGGCGGTATAATTGGTCGCCGACCCAAATTTCATAATGCTCTTCGTTGTCCCTTATATAATAGCGATAATCATGCACTTAAACCACCTCTTTCAATATTATTATAACAGTTTTTAGAAAAAAATCAATTAGTTTTCAAAAACTATTGATTTTTCTTTTTAAAAGTGCTACAATACAGATACTGATAGTTTTTAAAAACGTATCAGTATCTTTAATTATCTACATAAGGAGGAGTCTTATATGACGCAAAAACCCTATCATGAGAATGAACTGCCGATGATTCTGTCGCCGAAGCTTGTGGCTGAGGTGCCGGGAATCTCTCTGCCGTTCAGCTATGACCTGTTCCGGTCAGATGGCTTTCCGGCGTTCAAAATCAACACCCGCTGGGTGGTACTGCGCGACGCGCTGTTTGAGTGGCTGGACAAACAGTCGCACCGCAACAAAAACGACTTTATAAGGAAGGTGTGAGCATGGAAAAAACGAACGTGATTTCCTTTAGTGAGGTGGAAGCGGAGGAAATATCGTGGCTATTCTATCCGTATATCGCCTACGGAAAGGTCACTTTGCTCGGCGGCGAAGCGGGCTGCGGCAAAACAATGGCAGCGCTCGCATTGGCGGCGATTCTCTCGAAAGGCGGCAAGCTGCCGCTGCAATCGGAGAATACGGAGCCGATCAATATTCTTTATCAGACAGCCGAGGATGGTTTGGCTGACACGATCATTCCGCGTTTACTGATGTTCGGGGCAAATATGAATCGGATTTCGGCGATCCAGACAGACGATTATCTCACCTTCTCCAACCGCGGGAAAATTGAGGAAGCGATTATCCGCAACAACATTCGTTTGATGATTTTTGACCCGTTTCAGGCATTTGTCGGCAAGGCAAATATGTCGAGCGCCAACGAAATGCGAATGGCTCTCCGGGAGATCGTTCAGGTCGCGCAAAAACACAAGTGCGCTGTGGTGATCGTCTGTCACACAGGCAAAAGCACGAACTACGCAAGCCTGCTTCAGCGGATCATCGGGTCAACCGATATTGGCGCTATCGCACGTTCGGCATTGTACCTAACGAACCACCCGTCAAAAAAAGATGTGAAGGTGCTCTGCCATGTCAAAAGTAACCTTGCGCCGATTGGTCAGTCGATTGACTTCCAAATCACCGATAATGGTATTCAATGGCTCGGCTACAGTGAAATCGGCGAAAAAGATTTGCTCGGGCACAGCTCCGACGGAGCATTTCAGAATTCCGTTGATTTCCTCAAAATGCTGCTTGCCAATCAGGATATGCCTTCTACACAGGTGTATGATATGGCGGCAAAGGCAGGAATCGGTTTTTCAACGCTCAAAAAGGCAAAGCGGTATCTCGGTATCAAAGCCGCCAAAGCCGGTAACGTCTGGTACTTCAAGCAATACATTCCGAAGGAGGGATTCGCATGATAATGACAACAAGGAAGCTAATGAGATTTATGCCCGAAGCGAGGAAACTCGACGGCAACATCTGGGCGTGGATCGTACCGGTATGGGATGTGTTTTCGGAGTTTAGGATGATCAGATATCACTCTGTTAAAGAGAAAATCCTTGTTTATTCGTTTGGTTACTCCGTGGCAATGATTTACTCGGAATACCTGTCGGTGCTGAATGGTACACGTCCGCACAAGGAAGAACTGTACATCGTTCCCGATTTTGACGATGTGATCAAGGAAGATGATTGTTATCGTCAACATATATCGCCCGATGCGGATACAATCGACTTTACGGAGTATCTGATTACCAACGGCGAGGAATACGATGAAATCTTCGACCTTATTATTTCCATGTTAGGGGTTGATAAGGTGTTCGCCCTATTGAACAAGGCGCGCAAAGGCACTGCTGCCGGAGCGTTTGACGCGACCGCAGACAACTTAACAGTCTATGAATGGCTGAAATCGAGATTAATACAGTGGACAATTTGTCCACAGGAAAGGATTTGACAGTATGGCAAAAAAGAAAAACGGCAACAACGAAGGCTCTATCCGTAAGCGCAAAAACGGACAGTGGGAGGGTCGCTACACCATTGGCTACGACTCCCGCGGCAAGCAAAAGCAGGTATCGGTGTACGGCAAGACGCGCGCCGAGGTTGCAAAAAAGATCAACGAGAAGGTTTCCGCAATCCAGAACGGCACCTACATTGTTCCGCGTGACATCACGCTGTCGGAATGGCTGAACATCTGGCTGACAAGCTACGCTTACATTAAGGTGCGCCCCAGCACTTATGCGAGCTATCAGGCGTATATCGATCGTCACGTTTCTCCCTTGATCGGCGGCTTGAAGCTGCAAAAGCTCACCACCAATCAGTTACAGGTGTTTTTCAACGAAAAGCGGATGAACGGCAGAATCGACGGCAAGGGCGGTCTCAGCCCGAAAACCATCCGCAACATGTACAATATGCTGCACGAAGCATTGCAGCAGGCGGTGATCAACAAAATCGTGTCGGTCAACGCTTCGGAAGGCGTGGTGTTGCCCTCGAAAGAGGAGAAAGAAATTATCGTGTTCAAGCCCGAAGAGCAGCGCGCTATTATTGAAGCGGCGCGAAAGGACAGGCTGGGATTTGCTATCGAGCTGGACTTCTTCACCGGACTGCGGTTAGGCGAGCTGTGTGCGCTCAAATGGAGCGATATTGACCTTGCGGCGAAGGAATTCCGTGTAAGACGTACTTTGCAGCGAGTGCAGAAAAAATCGTCTGACATCAAAGCGAAGGGCAAAAGAACGCAGATCGTCGAGGGCGCACCCAAAACCAAGAAGGGTAACCGTGTTATTCCGCTTACCGACTCGATGCTGCAAAAGCTCCTTGTTCACAGAGCCCGTCAGCTTTTTGAGAAGCAGAGGTTGGGCAGAGCCTACAGCGATAACGGATATGTTTTCGCCAATGAGTTCGGCGGCTTGATTGAACCGAACTACCTCCGCAAGGTGTACATGAGAATCCTCGAGGATGCTAAAGTACCGTTCCACCATTTTCACACCATCCGTCACACTTTTGCGACAAGGGCGATCGAAAACGAAATGCCCGTAAAGGTCGTCAGCGAGATTTTGGGACATTCGTCCGTTCAATTGACGATGGATCTTTACTGCCATCCGTCGGTTTCCGCGAAGCGAAATGTTTTGGAGAAAATGGAAAATCTCTGATTTTTGAAAATAATTTTACGCTGGAACAGCTGAGCGATTTCGCGATTTGAGAGGTTCAGGGATTCGCCCTGACGAGTGAATTTGTGCACACATGTAGTACACAAATTCTGTGCTCGCAACCCCCGCTTTCAGAGGGGGTAATCCAACAGCGAAAAAAGGGAGTTTTTGACTTCCGAAAATCAAAACTGAAAATCCAAAATGAAGGGATGTGAAAAAACAGAATGTCAAAACTGAAAGACCACAATTCGGAAAATCCGAAAACAGAGAATTTACATATTCGCATCAGTCCGGAGGATAAAAAGACTTTGCTGGAATACGCCGATCTGGAAGGAATCACACTTTCTCGGTTTATTATGAATCTGGTGAGAAGAAAAAGAATCATCGTTTGCAAGGATCACCGTGTTTGGAGCAGCATACTGCTTGACATCTACAGACGGGTTCAGAACACTACCGAGCTCGCAAAGATAAATAAAAACGTAACGCCGCAGCAAATTACCGAACTGACCGACACAATGAAACGGTTAGAAAAAGAGGTTGTCCGATATGTAAATTACATCAGACAACCTGATAAGAAAACTCCTGATTACGCAAAATATCTCAAATCACTCCGCGAGATACATGAATCTCTGAATGAGCTAAATAAGCACCTGGACAAACGCGAACAAAGACTTCGACAAATAGAACTTCACACTAAGGGCTGACCGCTTGCCTTCTTGAACTCTTGACTTCTTGAATTCCAACAGAGAAAGAAAAGATATGATGAACTATACAACCTCGTAAAATTGAAAACAACTAACTTCACATAAATTTACCGAATAAGGGTATTGTTTATGGCGGTTAACTTGGTTGCGGGAGAAGGATTTGAACCAACGACCTTCGGGTTATGAGCCCGACGAGCTACCGAACTGCTCTATCCCGCTATATTTAGCTGTGCTGTGCTGTACAGCTCTTATATATTATCACGTTTTTATAGATTTGTCAAGAATTATTTTAATAATTGTTTTCCCCCGGCAGGAATTCATAATACAAAAAAACATATTGAAATAACGCGCTGTATTTGTTATTATTATAATATTGCTAAAGTAACTTAATTATTCCAAATTATTACGGAGGTAAATATGTCTGAATTATCGTCTAAAAAAAGGTTTGCGGGATTTGATATCCTGAAGTTTTTCTGCGCCTTTTTAATTGTAGTCATTCACTTTCCTTTTCCGTCTGTATTCGGTCAGCTTGTCGGCGCCTTAATAAGAATAGGCGTGCCTATTTTTTTTATGATCACGGGATATTTTTATGACGGAACTGTGCGCCGGCACCGTGAAAAACAACAAATAATCAAAATTTTGAAGCTTACGGTTGCCGCGAACATCGGTTATTTTTTATTTAACCTTGCAGGTCATATTTTTAAAAAAGACGTGGGGGCATATCTGGCAGAGAGTTTTTCACCTGTGTCGATTTTTAATTTCCTGGTTTTAAACGATTCCCCGTTCGGCAATCATTTGTGGTACCTCGGGGCTCTGCTGTATGTTCTTATTATCGCTGCGCTTCTGACAAAAATAAAACGCCTCCGCCTATTAATTTACGCCGCGCCCGTTTTAATTGTTGTCGAGCTGATTTTGGGCAGATACTCCGCTTTGTTTTTCGGTTCTCCCTTAAACCTGCTCATTACAAGAAACTTCCTGTTTACAGGCATTCCGTTCTTTGCAATAGGTATGTTCATAAAACGTTTAAGCGTTCCCAAAAACCCGGCTCCGTTCTTTGCTGCTTCGGTAGTGTTTTACCTTTTGTCGGTTTTTGAATACTACCTTCCGTCAATCGCAAACTTTGAAGCAGTCCGCGAACATTATCTTAACTCCACGCTGCTTTCTGTTTCGGTTTTTATGATTTTTTATATTGTTTATCAGAACCGCTCAATTTCAAAAGCAGAGCTGCTAATGGCTTCAATCGGTCAAAAGTATTCTGCATGGATCTATATTCTTCACCCGGCGGTAGGACAGATAATGAATTCGGCTTTCAAAAAACTCGGTATTTTCCCCGTATATTCATGGATCGCGCCCGTTGCGGTATTTTGCGCAACAACCGCTTTGTCGGTCATTGTGTTAAAACTAACAAAGCTTGCGGGCAAAAAAACAAGAAGCCGAAAATAAACAATTTCTGTTTCTTGCCGTCTTTGCTTCAAAGAACGACCTCAAATTTTTGCTTTAATGTTGCATTTTAAAGGTATAATTGGTATACTATAGATTAAGGCTCATTTGCTAAATCAAGGAGGAACTTACTCATGTGTAAAAAGGACAAGTATTACATCACCACCGCTATTGCCTACACCTCGCGCAAGCCTCACATAGGCAACAGCTATGAAATAGTCTTGACCGACGCTATCGCGCGATACAAGCGCATGCTCGGCTACGACGTTTTTTTCCAGACCGGAACCGACGAGCACGGTCAGAAGATAGAGATGTACGCTCAGGCGGAGGGCTGCACACCGAAAGAATACGTTGACAAGGTCGCCGGCGAGATCCGTTCGATCTGCGATGTTTTGAACACCTCATACGACTACTTTATCCGCACCACGGATCAAAAGCACGAACGTGCCGTTCAGAAAATTTTCAAAAAGCTTTACGAACAGGACGACATCTACAAGGGCTGCTATGAGGGACTTTACTGCACCCCGTGTGAAAGCTTTTGGACTGAATCTCAGCTTGTGGACGGAAAATGCCCCGACTGCGGACGCGAGGTTAAGCCCGCAAAAGAGGAGGCGTACTTCCTGCGCCTTTCAAAGTACCAGAAGCGGCTTGAGGAATACATCGAAAGTCATCCAGACTTCATTTACCCCGAAAGCCGCAAAAAAGAGATGCTCAACAACTTTATTAAGCCCGGCCTGCAGGATCTTTGTGTGTCGCGCACCAGCTTTAAGTGGGGAATCCCCGTTGACTTTGACCCCGGTCATGTTGTATATGTTTGGATCGACGCTCTTTCAAACTATATCACCTCGCTCGGTTACGATCCCGACGGAAGCGACGCGCTTTACAAAAAGTACTGGCCTGCCGACGTCCATATAATAGGAAAGGATATCGTACGCTTCCACACCATTTACTGGCCGATCATGCTTTTGGCGTTGGGAGAGCCGCTGCCCAAGCAGGTTTACGGTCACCCCTGGCTGCTGTTCGGCGAGGACAAAATGAGCAAAAGCCGCGGCAATGTTATTTACGCCGACGAGCTTTGCAAGATGATAGGCGTTGACGCTGTACGCTACTATCTTCTCAGCGAGATGCCTTTTGCCAACGACGGCTCAATCACCTATGACACTATAATCGAGCGCTTTAACTCCGATCTTGCCAACACTCTCGGCAACCTTGTTAACCGCACGATAGCCATGAGCAACAAATACTTCGGCGGAGCGGTTCAAGCTCCTTCGGCAAAGCAGCCGCTTGACGACGAGCTTACAGTCTTTTGCCTTGACACGGTAAAAAAGGTTGACGACTGCATCAATATTTTCCACATCAGCGACGCGCTTGAAGCTGTTATCAACCTTGCAAAGCGCTGCAACAAATACATTGACGAAACAGCTCCGTGGGCACTCGCCAAGGATGAAGCGAACAGGGAACGTTTGGGCACAGTGCTTTACAACCTTCTCGAGAGCATCCGCTTCATCGCGATATTGCTTCAACCGTTTATGCCCGACACCAACAAGGCGATCCTTACCCAGCTCAACTGCAGCATTGCCGGTTACGACAGTCTTTCATCTTTCGGCGCAACCGAACCCGGCACTGTTGTGGGCAAGGCGGAGCCGCTGTTTGTACGCATAGATTCCGAGAAATTCTATGAGGAAGTAAAGGCTATGCAGAAGGCAAACGCCGAAGCCGAGAAGTCGATCGAAGAGATTGAGGAAGAAAAAATCGAACAGATCACCATTGACGACTTCGCCAAATGCGACATCCGCGTAGGCGAGGTAAAGGCATGCGAAAAGGTAAAGAAGAGCAAAAAGCTTTTAAAATTCAGCATTTTTGACGGTGTAGCCGAGCGCACGATCGTAAGCGGAATAGCGCAGTACTATCAGCCCGA
Organism: uncultured Ruminococcus sp.; assembly: GCA_902792105.1. Lineage (GTDB taxonomy): Bacteria > Bacillota > Clostridia > Oscillospirales > Acutalibacteraceae > Ruminococcoides. The sequence continues at coordinate 15,872 of CADAYK010000027.1, read as the reverse complement.
AGAGCTTACGGGCAAAAAGATACTGTTTGTTTCCAACCTAAAGCCCGTTAAGCTTTGCGGAGTTGAAAGCTGCGGAATGATTTTGTCAGCCTGCAAAGGCGACGAGCTGCAGCTGGTTACAGTTGACGATAATATGCCGGCAGGCTGGAAAATATCATAATGGACTACAGAAATATTTTTGATGCGCACGCGCATTATGACGACTCATGGTTCGACAGCGACCGCGACACTCTTTTGGCAGAGCTTCCTCAAAAAGGGGTGTGCGGAGTTGTTTGCAACGCGGTTGACCTTGAATCGGCAAAAAACGTTATCGCGCTTGCGGAAAAGTATGACTACATTTATGCGGCGGTCGGGTTCCATCCCGAAAACCTTGAAAATATGCCGCAGGATTACCTCGACAGGATCGCGCTGCTGACACGGCACGAAAAGGTTGTGGCAATCGGCGAAACAGGTCTTGATTATCACTGGGACATTCCAAAGCCGCTGCAGCTCAGGGTATTCGAGGAGCAAATTAAGCTTTCGCTTGAACTGAACATGCCGCTGATCGTCCATGACCGCGAGGCTCACGGCGACGTGTTTGAGCTGCTGCGTAAATACAAGCCCAAGGCGCTTGTCCACTGCTTTTCGGGAAGCGTTGAGCTTATGCGCGAGGCGGTAAGGCTTGGCTGTTACATAAGTCTCGGCGGAGTAGTAACCTTCAAAAACGCAAGACACAGCATAGAGGTTGCTTCCGAAATCCCGCCTGACCGTCTTTTGCTTGAAACCGACGCTCCGTATATGGCTCCCGTTCCCTTCCGCGGAAAACGCTGCGACAGCTCAATGATTACCTTCGCCGCGGAAAAAATCGCCGGACTGCGCGGCGTTGATACTCAGACGGTTTTGGATATCACAAAGCAAAACTGTTTGGATTTCTACAACATTGTGCTATAATATACCATCAAAAAAAGCAGACAGCATGCATGCGTCTGCTTTTTTATTCTGATATCTGTCAAAAATATGTCAAAATACCCGATTTTTTTCTTGTCCACCGCCGTTTTTTACACTTTAATCTAAAATTTTCTGGTAATTAGAATAATCAATTGAAATGCATTGTATTTTATTGTATAATTATGATTGATAATTTATGCAATACATTTTGGGAGTGAAGCAACGCATGGAATTTTCCTTTAAAGACATGCTTAACATCATCAAGAAAAATATTCTTTTTATGCTGATCGTCGCGATTGTCGCAGCGGCAGGCACCTACTTTATAACAAGGCTTCTCATTACCCCGGTTTACACGTCGACCGTTAAGCTTTACGTTAACGCTCAAATCAACGCGAAAACCAGCTATGAGGAACTCAACTCGCACAACTACGCTCAAAAGATGGTGGCAACCTACATTGAGGTTTTAAACACCAACCACTTCTTTTCAAAGGTTTCCAAAAAGCTGCCTGACAAATACACCGCCAACTATCTGAAAAACAACGTACAGTTTTCCGAGGTAGCCGACACCGAGGTGTTCAGCGCCACAGTATCCTGCAGCGACCCCATTGACGCAAAAACAATTGCCGACGCGGTTGCCGAGGTTGCCCCCGTGACGATCAAGGAACAGTTTGAAAACAACGCCAGCCTCAAAATTGTTGACGAAGCTCAGCTTCCCAAGGCTCCGGCATCCCCCAACCCGATGCGAAACGCAATTATTGCGTTTGCCGCAGGCTTGATCATAAGTCTTATTATAGCCTTCTTGAGAGATTACTTTGACGTAAAAATCAAGTATGACAACGACATGACCGTGCTTTGCGGTTTGCCTGTGCTTGCGGCGATCCCCGAGTTCAATAACGATACAAAGGGCAACAACAAAAACAGCAGAAGATATTCAGCGGAGGCGTAAGATATGTTTAAGAAAAAGAAAAGCAAAAAGTCCGGCAACCAGAGCATGAACACGGATGCTTTGAACTTTTTAATCAGAGAATCTTATAAAACCGCAAGAACCAATATCGATTATTCGATAATTAAAAAAGGCTGTAAAAAGATTATTTTTACAAGCTCCTCAAAAAGCGAGGGAAAAACCCTTTCTTCGGTAAACATCGCGTCAGCTTTGGCACAACAGGTAGACACCAAGGTTGTCCTCGTTGAAACCGACCTTCGCCGTCCCCATGTTCACCTTGCGCTGAACATTGCGCCCACACCCGGTATAGCCAACTGTCTTAACGGCGAATGCGAACTCAAGGACATTATAAAACCAACACACATCGAAAACCTCAACGCCATCACCTACGGAGCAATTCCGCCAAACCCGTCCGAGCTTTTGGCGAGTGAATCGATGACCGATATTATTAAAACACTTGAAAAAGAATATGACTATATCATCTTTGACGCTCCGCCTGTCGCGGTGGTAATTGACGCGGTGCCGATTATTAAGCACAGCGACGGTGTTGTGCTCGTAGTGCGCAACAACTCAACCACATATCCGCAGCTTAACAAAACCATTGATATTATTAACCGTTCGGGCGGAAAAGCTATAGGTGTAATTATTAACCGCGTAAAGGCAGACGACACAAGAAGCGGCAAGCGCGGCTATGGTTACGGTTACGGCTACGGCTACGGATATTAATCAAAAAAATAGTACCGGAGATTATTGGAAATTATTGGAGATCATTATGGATTCAGCAAGTATTTTACCAACTGAATACCGCCAAAAGCTTCCTGCCAAGAGATTATACCGTTTTATAAAAAGAGCTTTTGATATTGTTTGTTCGCTTATCGCCATTGTACTGTTGTCCCCGTTTTTTTTGATAATAGCTTTATGCATTAAACTTAACGACAAAGGACCTGCTATTTTCAGTCACAACAGAATCGGCAAAAACGGGCGCACATTCAAGCTTTATAAATTCAGAAGCATGGTTACAAATGCCGAGAAGCTTATTGAGCAGTTTACTCCCGAACAAATGGAAGAGTTTAAGAAAAACTTCAAGCTTGAAAACGACCCGAGAATTACCAAGGTAGGTAAATTTCTCAGAAAAACAAGTCTTGATGAGCTTCCCCAGCTTTTTAACATTTTAAAGGGAGACATGTCAATTGTGGGGCCGCGCCCCGTCACGGAAGAGGAAACCCTGATTTTCGGTTCTTACCGCGACCTAATGCTGAGCGTGCGTCCCGGATTAACGGGTTACTGGGCGGCTTACGGCAGAGGCGACACAACCGGTTACCGCCGCAGACGCGCAATGGAAGTTTATTACGTTAAGTATTGTTCAATTTGGCTGGACATAAAAATCATCTTCAAAACCGTTGCGACTGTTTTGAAGGGAAAAGGTTCGGTCTGATTTTTCTGTAAACGAGATTATTGAAAAGGAAGATTAATTTATGAAGGCTGTTATTCTTGCAGGCGGTTTCGGCACTCGGATTTCGGAAGAATCACAGTTTAAACCGAAGCCCATGATTGAAGTCGGCGGAATGCCTATGCTTTGGCACATTATGAAGCTTTACTCATTTTACGGAGTAAACGACTTTGTGATTTGTGCCGGTTACAAACAGCACGCTGTAAAGGAATGGTTTGCGGACTATTTTTTGCACACCTCGGATATTACATTTGACTTCACTCAGGACGATAAAGTAATTGTTCACAACAAGCGCGCCGAAAAATGGAAGGTGACCGTTATTGACACGGGGCTTAAAACCATGACGGGCGGCAGGCTTAAACGCATTGCGCCGTATCTTGGCGAAGGTCCGTTTTTTATGACCTATGGCGACGGTGTGTCCGACATTAACATTAACGACCTGCTTATGTTCCACAAATGTCACGGCAGGCTTGCCACAATGTCGGCTGTTAAACCCGAAAGCCGCTTTGGAACAATTGACCTTGAAAAAAGCGGAAAGGTCAAGGCCTTCCGCGAAAAAAGCGAAGCCGACGCGGGTTACATTAACGCCGGGTTTATGGTGCTTGACAAAAAAGTTCTCAATTACATTGAAGGGGACAAAACAATGTTTGAACGCAAGCCTATGGAAGACCTTGCTTCGGACGGAGAGCTTATGTGCTACCGTCACGACGGCTTTTGGCAGTGTATGGACACGCTGCGCGACAAGAACAAGCTTGAGAAATTATGGGAAAGCGGAAATGCTCCGTGGAAGGTATGGGAAGACTGATGCAGAATTTTTATAACGGGAAAAAAGTTTTTATAACCGGTCACACAGGCTTTAAGGGAAGCTGGCTTTGCAAAATGCTCAGCTCAATGGGCGCCAAGGTCACTGGCTATGCGCTTGAACCCTCAACAGATCCCAGTCTTTTTAAGCTTGCCGATATCGAAAGCGAAATCACCTCGGTAACAGGCGATGTTCGCGATTTTGAATCGCTGAAAAAAGCCTTTGACAAGGCTCAACCCGAAATCGTTTTCCACCTTGCGGCTCAGCCGCTGGTACGCGAAAGCTATAAAAATCCTGTATATACTTACGAAACGAACGTTATGGGCACAGTGAACCTTTTGGAATGCGTAAGACAGAGCAACTGCGTTAAGTCGGTTGTCAACGTTACCACCGACAAGGTTTACGAGAACAAGGAGTGGCAGTGGGGCTACCGCGAGAACGAGCGTCTTGACGGCTTTGACCCGTATTCAAACTCAAAAAGCTGCAGCGAGCTTGCCACCTCTGCCTACAAGCGTTCGTTTTTTGAACATAATTCCGTTGCAATCTCAACAGCACGAGCGGGAAACGTTATCGGCGGCGGAGATTTTTCGGAAAACCGGATTATCCCCGACTGTGTAAGGGCGCTTAAATCCGGCAAAAATATCACGGTGCGCAATCCGCACTCAACACGCCCCTATCAGCACGTTATCGAACCGCTTTACGCTTATTTGCTTATTGCTAAGGCTCAGTATGAAAAGCCCGGGCTTGCAAGCAGCTATAACGTCGGTCCCGACGACGCTGACTGCGTTAACACGGGAAAACTGGTTGATCTTTTTGTTCACCTTACAGGAGGAAGAATTAAGCGCGTTGACAAATCCGAGGCAAACGCGCCGCACGAAGCCAATTTTCTTAAGCTTGACTGCTCAAAGATAAAATCCTCACTCGGCTGGAAGCCGCGCTGGCACGTTGCCGACGCTGTAGCCAAAACCGTTCTTTGGACGCTTATTTGGCTTGACGGAGGAGATGTCGGCAAGGTTATGGAAAGACAAATTAAAGAGTATTTTGAGGGATAAACAATGAAAAAAGCGATTGTAACAGGCGCTAACGGTTTTGTGGGCTCAAACGTTTGCAAAAAGCTTTGCGAAAACGGAGTTGAGATCACCGCCGTAATAAAGGACGAAAACGAAAATATTGAAAATATAAAAGCCTTAAATAATCTTGACATAGTTTACTGCGATTTGGACAGCATAGAATCTTTGACAGACAAAATCGGTGCCGGAGATTACGATGTATTTTATCACTTTGCATGGGTAGGCTCGGCAGGTCCTTTGCGCTGCGACGAGGAAATACAGCTTAAAAACGCGCTTTGGACGGCAAAAGCCCTGCGCACTGCCGGTAAGCTCGGCTGCAAAAAGTTTGTAAACGCCGGATCGATCATGGAAAAGGAAACCTACACCGCCGTTTACACCCAGGACAGCAAACCCGGACTTCCCTATATTTACGGCGCGGGCAAGCTTGCGGCAAGAGCAATTTGCAAGCCTATCGCCAATTCTCTTGACATCGACCTTTGCTGGGCGGTTATTACAAACGCTTACGGCGCGGGTGAATTTTCGCCGCGCTTTGTTAACTCAACGATCAGAAAAATCATCGCCGGCGAGCCGCTGCAATTCACTGCGGCAACTCAAAATTACGATTTTATATATATTGACGACGTTGCGGCTGCTTTTTACGCTATCGGCGAATACGGAAAAACCAACCGCGAATACACCATCGGAAGCGGCAACGCGCGACCTCTCAAGGAGTTTATTCTTGAAATGCAGCAGGCGCTTGCTCCCGGTGCTGTGCCTGTTTTCGGCGACATTCCCTTTACGGGGGTAAATATGCCGCTTGAGGCATTCGACACTACCGCCATTAAGGAAGATTGCGGTTTTATCCCGTCAATCAGCTTTGCCGAGGGAACAAAGCTGACAATGGACTGGATCAAATCGGTAGATTAATATTATACCCGGGAGGGAAAAACATGGTATCTCCGTTTGAATTTTGCGGAACTGACTTTGAAGGGGCTTATCTTATTAAGCCCTTTTGCGCCACCGATATTCGCGGCGCGTTCATAAAGGATTATTCAAAAGAAATATTTGAAGCTCAGGGCATTAAGCACGACCTTGCCGAGGTTTTTTACACCGTTTCGCACAAGGGCGTAATTCGTGCCCTGCATTTTCAGCGTGTTCACGAGCAGGCAAAGCTCGTGCGCTGCGTAAAGGGCAAGGTTTTTGACGTTATTGTTGACCTTCGCCCCGAATCCCCTACCTTTAAACATTGGCAGGGCTTTTACCTCAGCGAAGAAAACCGCCACGAGCTGCTTGTGCCCGAGCACTTTGCTCACGGTTACTTGGTGCTTGAGGACAGCATCGTAAGCTACAAATGCGGCGAGAAGTTCTACGGTGAATATGACGACGGAATTATGTTCAACGACGCTGAGCTCGGGGTTGAGTGGCCCATGGATGAAATCGGCGGAATTGAAAACCTCATTATCGCAGACAAAGACAAAAATCTGCAAAGCTTTAATGAATACAAGGAAAGATATTTAGGAATATGAATATAGTTTATTCAAGCTCAGACAGCTACGCGCCCATTGCCGGAGTTTCAATCACATCGATGCTTGTCAACAATACTGACGCTCAAAACATTACGGTCTATATGATAGACAACAATATTTCCGACAAAAACAAGGCTCGCTTTAAAAGCATTGTTTCCGATTACAACCGGGAAATTGTCTTTATTCCCCAACCCGACCTTGAAAAGGAAACAGGCGTTACAATCGAAACGGGACGATGGAATATAAGTACATTCTTCCGTCTGTTTTTGTGCACCATTTTACCAAAAAACATTGACCGCTGTATTTATCTTGACTGCGACACAGTTGTCCGCCACTCGCTTAAAGAGCTCTGGGAGCTCGATTTGGAGGACTGCATTGTTGCCGCGGTGGACGACTGCCGTTCCGACCGCTACAAGACCGAGCTCGGACTTCCGACCGACAGCACCTACACCAACAACGGCGTGCTGCTGATTGACCTCAAGGGCTGGCGCAACCGCAACGTTGAAAAGGATTTTTTGGATTTTATCATCGAACACAACGGCGACATAACATATGTTGACCAGGGGGTGCTTAACGGAGTTCTCGCTAAGCAAAATTTGGTAAAGCCTATTCACACAAAGTATGACGCAATGACCATATTTTTTGACTTTACCTATCCCGAGCTGCTCAAGGTGAGAAAACCCGAACACCACCTCAGCGAACAAGAGTACAACGAAGCGGTCAGCGATCCGTACATTATTCACTACACTTCCTGCTTTTATTCGGGAACGCGCCCATGGAACGACGGCAACAACCACCCGTTCGTAGGTGATTATTTAAAATATAAGGAAATGTCGCCGTGGAAGGATGTTCCCCAGTATCCCGACGACAGAAAAAAAGCTAAAAAGCTTATGACAAAAGCATGCAACATTATGCCGAAAGGCATGATGATTTCTTCAATCTCGGTTGTCCACTCAAAGCTTTATCCAATGGTTCGCTCGCTCAAGGGCAAGCGCAAAGAGGCGTAAAATGAAGATTTTGCTTGTAAATAAATACCACTACGTCAAGGGCGGAAGCGAAACCTATCACTTCGGACTTGCAAAGCTGCTTGAAAAGCACGGCCACAAGGTTATATTCTTCGCCATGAACGACGAAAAAAATTTTCCGTGCGAACAAAGCGGATACTTTTCAAAGAACGTTGATTTCAACGGACAGCTCGGCGCTGTCGGCAAGCTGAAGGCAGGCGCGCACGCACTGTATTCTTTTGACGCGAAAAAGCATATTTCGCGGTTGATAGAGGATGAAAAGCCCGATTTGGTTCACATAAATTTGGTGCACCGCCACCTTACGCTTTCAATACTTGACGCCATAAAAAAATATAATATACCGGTTGTTCACACTGTTCACGACCCCAACTGTATCTGCCCGAGCCACACCATGCTCACGGCTTCCGGCGAGGTTTGTAACCGCTGCGTTACCGAACACAGCTACAAACCTGCAATGCAGAGCCGCTGTGTGAAGGGCTCAAAGGCTCAGACCGCACTGGCGGTGCTTGAAGCCAAAAACTATGAACGAATGCACAGCTATGATAAAATCGACTGTTACATCTGCCCTTCGGCATTTTTCCAAAAGCAGTTCGAGCTTTCCGGGATCACCAAAAGTCCCGTTATTCACATGACAAATTTTCTGCCTGACGGCACTGTTTACAGCCCTGTAGAAAACGTTAAGGACTACTTTCTGTTTTTCGGAAGGCTTTCGCCCGAAAAAGGCGTAATGACATTGCTTCGCGCCTACGCGGCAGGCGGTTTTTCAAACAAGCTGTATTTTGTCGGCGACGGTCCGCTGCGTGAGGAAATGCAGAGCTATATAGACGAGCACAAGCTCGGCGGCAAAGTTATCCTGACCGGTTTCCAAAGCGGCGAAGCGCTTAAACGCTATGTTGATGAAGCAAAATGTGTAATTTTGCCGAGTGAATGGCATGAAAACTGCCCCTATTCGATTCTTGAAGCGCAGGCAAGCGGAAAGCCCTGCATCGTCAGCACCTACGGAGGCTTGCCCGAGCTTATCGAGGACGGCAAAAACGGATTTATCTGTGAGCCGTTCAAGCCCGAAAGTCTTTGCGAATGTATGAAAAAAATCAACGCTTTGTCGCGGGAGGAATACCGCGCTATGTCAGCCGCTTCCTCGAAAAACGCCGAAAAGCTTTGCGACAGCGAAAATTATTACAATAAACTGATTTCTCTTTACAAAGAATTAATAGATAAAAAGGCGGCTGAAAATGGTAATACTTAAAATTTACTGGAGAATTAAAGCGATGGTAAAAACGCTGTTATTTAAGCTGATGTTCGGCAAGCGTTTTTCAATCGGAAAAAACACGACCTTTCGCAAAAATTTCGGTATTTACCTTGAAAAAGGCGCGTCAATTAAAATCGGCAGCGACTGCTTTTTTAACCGCGGCTGCTCAATAAACTGCCTTAAAAAGGTTACCATAGGCAACCATACTATTTTCGGCGAAAACGTGAAGATATATGACCAAAACCACCGTTTTCGCGACAGAAGCAAGCTGATTCGCGAACAGGGATACTCCGTTGGCGAGGTTCACATCGGCAAAAACTGCTGGATTTGCACAAACGCCGTCATATTGAAGGGCGTTACCATAGGAGACAACACCGTTATAGGCGCAGGCTGCGTTGTATACAAGGATATCCCGGCGAATTCCGTGGTTAAAAACAGTCAGGAGCTTTTAATTGAAGCCCTGTAATCAGAGGTGATTGCATGAACGCAATAAAGCGTTTCAGACGACGCGTTATAAGAAAAACCATTACTCTCAGGCTTATGCTGGCAAAAAGCGGCATTGCAAGAGCCAAGGTGTAAAAAAGAAGGGCATACTTGGCTCTATCGGTGAAAAATGCTGGTGGGAGCCGTTTAAGATCCCGTCCGAGCCCCACCTTGTTTTCCTAGGTGACAACGTTAATGTAGCCACAGAGGTTCTTTTTATGAATCATGATTTAACCGCAACCATGCTTGATAAAAAGATAGGCAAAACAGGTCATTACACCTTCCGCAAGGGTGAGGTTCACATCGGAAACAACGTTTTCATCGGCGCCCGTTCGATTATTCTCTACAATGTAAACATCGGCAGCAACGTAATAATCGGCGCCGGAAGCGTTGTCACAAAGGATATCCCGGACAACTCGGTCGTTGCCGGAATTCCAGCGCGCTTCATTAAAGCCTTTGACGAATATGAGCGCGATATGCCCGTTAATTCACCAAAATAAACCACGGACGACGAGGGCAAGAACATGAAAAAAGTACTTTATATTACGCGCCACATTGTTTCAAATTACGGTTCGGTGCTCCAAGCTTACGCCACTCAGGAGGCGATCAAAAAGGTTGGAGCTTCTCCTGTTTGTATAGATTATTTCCGCACCGACGAGCTTCCCGAAAATTTGGTAGCAACCAGACTTTCAACCTCAAAATGGAATAAAAATCCGCTTACAAAAGCAGTGTTTATGCTAACCCAAAAGCCCGTCTATGCGCTTGCCGACAAAAGGTTTGCGCAATACCGGAAAATTGTTAAAGTAACCGAGCGTCAGTATCACACCGAACAGGAGCTTCGCGATAACCTTCCCGAAGCCGATGTTTACATGACGGGCAGCGACCAAACCTGGAACACTGTTGTATGCGGCGAGCTTGACCCGGCTTATTTCCTTTCGTTTGTGCCAAAAGACAGAAGAAAGGTTGCCTACGGCGCAAGCTTCGGCGGAAAACTCAGCGACAGCGAACTGAATTCCGTAAAGCCCCTGCTAAAAGAATATGAAAGCATTTCGGTACGCGAGGACAGCGGAGTAAAGCTTCTTGAAAAAATGGACATAAAAGCAAGCCAGGTGCTTGATCCCACATTTTTACTCGACAAAAAGGATTGGGAAAAGCTGCTGCCCGACAGAAAAACAGATGAGAAATACGCTCTTGTTTATCAGCTTCACCCAAACAAAGCCTTTGACAAATATGCAGGTGCATATGCCAAAAAGCATGGTTTAAAGCTGTACAGAATCAGCCACTGCTTCCACCACGCTGTCAGAAGCGGAAAGCTTGTGCTTTGTCCGCCGGTTGAAGAATTTTTATGGTATATAAAAAACGCTCAGGTGCTTTTGACCGACTCTTTCCACGGCACCGCGTTTGCAATCGGTCTTAACACCCCGTTTTTGGACATTCTTCCGTCAAGCTACAGTGAAAGAATTTCGAGTATTTTAACGCTGACAGGCTGTGAAAACCGCATCTTAAAGGATTACAATGACTTTGACACAGCCGCTCAGCCCATAGATTTTGACAAGGTAAACGCTGTTATCAAGAGCGAAAGGGAAAAATCATACGCGATTTTACAAAATATGATTGGTGACTGATATGAATAACATTTCGATAATCGGCAAAAGCTGCTGCGGATGCACAGGATGTGAACAAGCCTGCCCAAAGGGCTGCATCAGCTTTTCTCCGGACAGCGAGGGCTTTTTTTACCCTGCTGTTGACGAGAGCCGCTGCATTAACTGCGGAGTCTGCCTGAAAAAATGCCCTGTGCACACCGACGTGCCCTCAGGAACCAACCCGCAGGTGTTCGCCGCAAAAATCAAAGACACTCAAACCGCCTTTAAGAGCACTTCGGGAGGCGTTTTTACCGAGCTTGCCAAATATGCGCTTAAAAAAGGCGGCATAGTTTACGGCTGCGCTTTTGATGAAAATCTTGTAGCGAAGCACATCGCCGTTGAAAAGGAAAGCGAGCTTTTCAAGCTGCAAAGCTCCAAATATGTCCAGAGTGATCTAAGCGGGATTTACTCTGATGTTAAAGCTAAACTAAACGAAGGCAGAACGGTGCTCTTCAGCGGAACAGGCTGCCAAGCAGCCGGACTAAGGGCGTTTCTCGGCAAGGATTATGACAATTTGATTGTCACCGATATTGTTTGCCACGGCGTACCGAGCCCTCTGCTTTTTAAAAAATATCTTGAATACAAGGGCGGCACACTCGGCGGAAAAATTACCGCCTACAACTTCCGCAGCAAGGAAAAACGCGGCTGGGATCTGTATTACAAGGCTGAAACAGAAAACAAATCTAAAAGCGACTACGGCTTTTTTGACCCCTACTACAGCGCGTTTCTAAAATGCCAAACCTACCGCGAAAGCTGCTATGAATGTAAATTTGCCAACAGCCGCCGCACGGGAGATTTAACACTTGCCGATTTCTGGGGAATTCAAAAATTCCATCCCCGTTTTTACGATAAAAACGGCGTTTCTCTTATTTTGGTAAACACCGAAAAGGGCAAAATGCTGTGGGAGGAGCTTGTCCCGAAAATTGAAAGCATACCCTCCTCGCTTGATAAAGCGGTTGTTATGAACAAAAACCTGTCGGCGCCTTCGGCGCGTCCCGAATGCCGCAGCGGCATTTACGACGGAATCGACGGCGACCTTAACACTTACTTCACCACCAAGCTTGCATTTAAGGTTGATCCAAAGGTTAAGCTTAAAAAGATGCTTCCGCCGGGACTTAAAGACGCCGTCAGAAAGATAAAGAGTTGATTTTATGAGGAAATTAGGGATTTGCGTTTGCTATCAGCACCGCAATTACGGAAGCCAGCTTCAAAGCTACGCCACTACGGTTGAGCTTGAAAAGCGCGGCATAGATTATGAAATAATCCGTTACAAAAAGAAGCTTACTCCGTCGCTCGCCGTTAAAATGCTGCCAAAGCTGTTTAACCCTGTTTTTATCAGCGACAGAGTCAAGATCAGATATAAAAAGAACCTGATGATGAAAACTCATCCTCAGCTCGGCAGGGACAACGCCGTAAGAAACGCCTGCCTTGCAAAGTTTTCCGCGGAGCATTTCAAAAAGCTCTCTCCTGTTTTTCTCGGATATGACGAGCTGAAAAAGGGCGCGGAAAAATACGACGCGGTCATGGTCGGCAGCGACCAGCTTTGGGCTCCCGGCGGAATCACATCTGATTTTTATAATTTGATGTTCGCAGGTGAAGGCACAACGCGCCTTTCGTACGCCGCAAGCTTCGGTGTATCGGAAATTGAGCCCAAGCTTCATGAAAAATACCGCCGGTTCTTATCGCTTATGGATTACATCAGCGTGCGCGAAAACGCGGGCAAAAGGCTGGTTGAGCAGCTCAGCGATAAAACTGCCGAGGTAGTTGTCGATCCCGTTATGCTGCTTTCGGCTGATGAATGGCTTGAAAAAATACCCAGCGAAAACCGTTCCAATGAGCCTTATATTTTTGCCTATCTTCTGGGTCCCTCGGAGGAATACCGCCGTCAAATCACTCAGTTCGCAAAGAAAAAAGGACTTAAAATAATTACTTCACACCACATGGACACCTTCAACAAGGCTGACGAAGGCTTTGGCGACGAGGCTCCGTTCGATGTGGGACCGGCTGAGTTTGTCAACCTTATCCGCAACGCGGAATATGTGTTTACCGACTCCTTTCACGGTTCGGTATTCTCGATGATTTACCAAAAGCAATTTATGATTTTTGACCGTTATGAAGCAGGCACCATAACATCGAAGAACTCCAGAATTGACAGCTTCTGCGAAAACTACGGTTTGAAAGACCGCAGATTCGGCGGAGATATTTCTGCCGCCGACAACCCGATAGATTATGCCGCTGTTTGCCAAAAAACAGATGCGCACATTAAAAAATCCAAGGCTTTTCTTGACAAAGCCTTGGCTGACTTAGGATGATTTTATGATTTCGGTTACCGATAAAAAGAATTGCTGCGGCTGCACAGCCTGTGTAAACGCCTGCCCTGTTTCGTGCATTAAAATGGAACGGGACAGCGAAGGTTTTTTGTATCCGCAGGTTAACACCGATTTATGCATAAACTGCGGAAAATGCGACAAGGTTTGTCCTCTGCTGAATAAAACCGACCTTCCGTTTCCCGAAAAAGCGTTTATACTGCGCAACAATGACGCTCAAACTGTAAAAACAAGCACCTCGGGAGGCGCGGTTTCGGTTTTTGCATCAAAGATTATTTCCGGCGGAGGCGTTGTTTTCGGAGGAGCCTTCGGCAAGAATTATTATGTTGAGCACAGACGTGCCGAAACCGAAGAAGAGCTTAAAATGTTCAAAAGCTCAAAATATGTTCAATGCGATCCGCGCGACTCCTTTGCCGAGGTCAAGCGCGAGCTTTCGTCGGGGCGTCTTGTTATGTTTACCGGCACTCCGTGTCAGGTTGCCGGGCTGAAAAGCTATTTATCAAAGCCTTTTGATAACTTATTTACCGTTGATTTTGTATGCCGTGCCGTTCCTTCTCCCAAAGCCTGGGACAGATACCGCGAATTTTCTGAACAGAAGTACGGCTCAAAGCTGAGCTATGCCTGCTTCCGCGAAAAAACCTACGGCTATCACAGCTCAAATATGTCGCTTAGGTTTGAAAACGGAAAAAAATACTTGGGCAACACCCATACCGATCCCTATTTAAAAAGCTTTTTTGACGGTATGAATATCCGCCCGTCATGCTTTGACTGCGCTTTCAGACAGGCAGGCAGAGTTTCCGATTTGACTGTTTTTGACTGCTGGAACATTACGCGTTATGTTCCGTCGGTTAAGGATGACGACAAGGGCTACACCGCCTGCTTTGTTCAAAGCAAAAAAGGCGAAGAAATGCTCAACAAGTGCTCGGGCGACTTAACAAAGTATTCCGCTGACGCTGAGCTTTTGGTTAAACACTGCGGCCACATGGCTGTTCAAAACCCCAAGCCGCATCCGAAACGCGCGGAATTTTTTGAGATGCTCGGCGAGAATCAGCCGATTGACACCATAATTAATAAGCTGTCTCCGGTACAGACCAAGCACCGCGTTTTTGACAAGCTTAAGCCCGTGCTTTACCGCACCGGACTTTTAAAGCTTGTAAAGTAAGCCAAGAGGTGATTTTTTGAAACCGTTGATTTCGGTTATTGTTCCCGTTTATAACGCCGAAAAATATATAGAAAAAACCGTTGAATGTATCCTTAATCAAACCTATGAAAATATAGAGCTCATCTTGGTTGACGACGGCTCTTCCGACAACAGCGGTCAAATTTGCAGAAGTCTTGCTCAGGATAATCCCCGAATCCTCTTTATCAGCCAGCCCAACCGCGGCGTATGCAGCGCAAGAAACGCCGGAATGAACGCCGCTAACGGCGAGTTTATCGGATTTTGCGACGGTGATGACACCATTGATCCCGATATGTACGAATTTTTGTATAACCTCATTGAGCAGGATAATGCCGACATCTCAATTTGTGAGGTCAGGTTTATTTTACCGAACGGTTCGGTAAAGGAAATTGCTACCGGTGTTCGCAAAAAGTGGAATAATACCGAGGATTTTTTGCCTGACTTTCTCTCAGGATCTGTAAAAATGAGTGTAGACACCAAGCTTTTCAGGCGCAAAACGGTCGAAAACGTTCGCTTCGACGAAAAGCTTAAAACTTATGAAGACAAGTATTTTTGCTTTTTGGCAGCATTAAATGCAAATATCATTTCAAGCCACAATGTTGCCAAGTACACCTATTGGCGCCGTCCGGGCTCATCTTCGATTACCGAATTTAACGAAAAGTATTTTGACGGAATTTTTGTTTCCGATGAAATGCTTAAAATTGTAACCGAACGCTATCCCGGCAAAACCGAAAACGCCGAAGGTCACAAGCTTGCTTCATTTATCAGAATTTTTAAACTTATTTGCACGCGCGGCGGTTACGGGATGTTTCCCGAACAGGAAAAGCTGCTGCTTGATTACATAAAATCCTTTGACAAGGCAAAAGCCAAAAAATATCTTTCCAAAACAGATTTTATCCGTTTTCGTATTTTGTGCACAAGCAAAAAGCTGTTTTTGCTTACAACAAAATTAATTGATAAATAAAACTCTTTAACGATAATTATTGAAGGAGAATCCCGCTTGACCAAGTTTAACTCCGTTTCGATTTCACTGAGGAGTCTTTGGACGATTTTTATTACGTTAGCCATACCGTTAATCGGCGTATGCGGCGCTTCGCTTATTCCGTATATGCTAAGAACTCCTCTTATGTATTTAACGCTCGCGTTAACGCTGATAGTTTTTGTTTTTACCGACACAAAAATAAGATTCAGTGCCCCGAATGTTATTTTTTTTCTGCTGACTACTTATATCGCGGTCAGCATACTGTTTTCGCTTGATTCTGAAAATA
>CADAYK010000026.1 GCA_902792105.1 uncultured Ruminococcus sp. | reverse complement strand
AGAGCAGCTTCTCTCTCTTCTACTGTATCGGAGCAGATCATCTCGCGGAATGCAGCGATTCTGTCCTCTTCAAAGAACATATGCTCTGTACGGCAAAGACCGATACCCTCTGCGCCGAGCTCTCTTGCCTTCTTGGCGTCTGCGGGTGTGTCGGCGTTTGTTCTTACCTTAAGGGTTCTGAACTTGTCAGCCCATGCCATGATTCTGCCGAACTCGCCAGCGATTTCAGCATCCTTTGTAGCAATAGCGCCGTCGTAGATGTTACCTGTTGAACCGTCGATTGAAATATAGTCGCCCTCATGGAATTCTTTTCCTGCAAGAGTAAACTTCTTGTTTTCTTCATCCATAGCGATGTCGCCGCAACCGGATACACAGCAAGTACCCATACCGCGCGCAACAACGGCTGCGTGAGAGGTCATACCGCCGCGAACGGTCAGAATGCCCTGTGAAGCCTTCATACCTGTGATGTCCTCAGGTGAGGTTTCAAGACGAACGAGAACAACCTTCTCGCCCTTTGCGTTCCAAGCCTCAGCGTCCTCAGCTGTGAACACGATCTTACCGCAGGCAGCACCGGGAGAAGCGCCGAGGCCCTTGCCCATGGGTGTAGCAGCCTTAAGAGCAGCTGTGTCAAACTGGGGATGGAGAAGTGTGTCGAGGTTACGGGGATCGATCATTGCAACCGCCTCTTCCTCGGTTCTCATGCCCTCGTCAACGAGGTCGCAGGCAATCTTAAGAGCAGCCTGAGCTGTTCTCTTGCCGTTTCTTGTCTGGAGCATGTAAAGCTTGCCGTGCTCAACGGTGAACTCCATGTCCTGCATATCTCTGTAATGATTTTCAAGTGTGGAGCAAACATCCTTAAACTGAGCGAAAGCCTCGGGGAACTTGTCAGCCATCTGAGCGATGGGCATAGGTGTACGAACACCTGCAACAACGTCCTCGCCCTGAGCGTTTGTAAGGAACTCGCCCATGAGCTTCTTTTCGCCTGTAGCGGGGTCACGTGTGAACGCAACGCCGGTGCCGCAGTCGTCGCCCATGTTACCGAATGCCATTGACTGTACGTTAACAGCGGTACCCCATGAATAAGGAATATCGTTGTCGCGGCGGTAAACGTTTGCACGGGGGTTATCCCATGAACGGAATACAGCCATAACAGCTCCCATGAGCTGCTCCTTGGGATCGTCGGGGAAATCCGCGCCGATCTTTTCTTTATATTCAGCCTTAAACTGGTTAGCAAGCTCTTTAAGGTCGTCAGCGTCAAGGTCAACGTCCTGAGTAACACCCTTCTTTTCCTTCATTTCGTCGATAAGCTCTTCAAAATACTTCTTACCGACTTCCATAACTACGTCGGAATACATCTGGATGAATCTTCTGTAGCAGTCCCACGCCCAACGGGGGTTTCCTGACATTTCGGCAATAGTATTAACAACAGTTTCGTTAAGACCGAGGTTAAGGATTGTATCCATCATACCGGGCATTGAAGCTCTTGCGCCGGAACGAACAGAAACGAGGAGCGGATTTTCCTTATCGCCGAACTTTTTACCGGTGATCTCTTCCATCTTTACGATGTACTCGTTAATCTGACCCATAATTTCGTCGTTGATTTTTCTGCCGTCCTCATAGTACTGAGTACAAGCTTCTGTTGTAATGGTGAAGCCCTGCGGAACAGGAAGTCCCATGCTTGTCATTTCTGCCAAGTTAGCGCCCTTACCGCCGAGAAGCTCACGCATGTTTGCATTACCTTCAGAAAAAAGGTAAACCCATTTGTTTGCCATTTGGTAATCCTCCTAAAATTGAATATATGGCTGTGGCAAAATCTTGCTGTAAAATTCTGCCAACATATATAAGCCTACAAGATATTATACCAAATAACGGCGAAAATAGCTATATTTTTTTGAAATTTTTTCTTATAAAAAACAGAGTCAATTTTTATGAATATTGTATAAATCGTTTAAATTGCCGATAAACATGGTTTTTTTGGCAATTTCACTTGAAATCGGCGCTTTTTATGTGTTAATATTATAGTACACCGTTGTGTAAAATCCGCGCAAATGCGGCAACGGCGGCAGCTATTAATGTGAAAAAGAGGTCATTTTATGAGCAACTGTGCCATCATCCTCGCCGGAGGCGAGGGAAAGCGCATGAAGTCCGACAAGCCCAAAACTCTTTCCGAGGTATTGGGAAAGCCCATGCTTTTGTGGGTTATGTCCGCGCTTAAAAAAGCAGGCATCGACGACATCTGCGTTGTAAAGGGCTACAAAAAGGAATGCATTGAGGATTATCTTTCAACCCTTGAATTTGAGGTTGAAAGCGTGTATCAGGCAGAGCGTCTGGGCACAGGTCACGCCGTTATGATGGCTGAGGATTTTCTCGGCAGACACGACGGCAACGTCGTTATTCTTAACGGTGACGCCCCGTTTATGTCGGCGGAAACAATAAAAAATTCACTTGAACAGCACATAAAAGCTTCCTGCGCGGCTACCGTAATTTCAGCCAAGGTCGATGAACCCGCGGGCTACGGAAGAATCGTCCGCGACGAAAACGGAAACCTTAAAGCGATTGTTGAGCATAAGGACGCCGGCGAGGAAACCCTCAAAATCGACGAGGTTAATTCGGGTGCATACTGGTTTGACTGCCGGCTTTTGCTCAGTGTGCTCGGCAGAATCCAAAACAACAACAAGGCAGGGGAATATTACCTTCCCGACACCATCAAGCTTTTGCTTTCGGACGGAAAAACCGTAGGCGCATACACCGCCGAATGCAGCGACGCCGTGCTCGGCGCCAACGATCCGGCTCAGCTTGAGGAGCTTAACGAAATTGCCAAAGCCAAGGGCTACACCTGTTGACAACACACATAAAACAACTTTATATACATCAATGAGGATATTAAGGAAAAGGAGAGTTCGCACATGAATTTTCACGGTAAGAACATCAAAATTTTCTCGGGCAACTCAAACGTTGAGGTTGCTCAGGAAATTGCCCGTTGTCTTGGACTTCAGCTCGGAAAATGTGACTGCACGCAGTTTTCCGACGGTGAAATCGCCGTTTCGCTGCACGAATCCGTAAGAGGCAGCGAATGCTTTATCGTTCAGTCTACCTGCACACCGGTAAACGATAACCTTATGGAGCTTCTGATTATGATCGACGCAATGAAGAGAGCTTCGGCGGCAAGAATAACCGCGGTTATCCCTTACTTCGGTTACGCAAGGCAGGACAGAAAAGCCAAGGCAAGAGATCCGATTTCAGCCAAGCTTTGCGCCGACATCATCACAACTGCAGGCGCTGACCGTGTGCTGACTATGGATTTGCACGCAAACCAGATCCAGGGCTTCTTTAACATCCCTGTTGACCACCTTCACGGCGCCGGGATCCTTGCAGACCATATGAAGAAAAAAATCGGCGGCAACGCTGACGATTTTATCGTAGTATCGCCTGACCTCGGATCCGTAACACGTTCAAGAAACTTCGCCAACAAAATAGGCACCGGTCTTGCCATTATCGACAAGCGCAGACCCAGAGCAAACGTTTGCGAGGTTATGAATATTATCGGCGACGCAAACGGCAAAAAGGTCATTCTTGTTGACGACATGATCGACACCGCCGGCACACTTTGCAACGCGGCAAACGCAATTGTTGAAAGAGGCGGCGCCACCGAGGTTTACGCATGCGCTACTCACGCCGTACTTTCTGGTCCTGCCATCGAGAGGATCCGGAACAGCGCCATCAAGGAGGTTATCCTTCTTGACACTATCCCCGTTCCCGAGGAAAAGAAGATCGATAAGTTCACCTTCCTGCCCACCGCTCCCGTTTTTGCGGAAGCTATCGCGAGGATTTACAACGACGAGCCGTTTAATCCCGCGTAATCAATTTGAAAAAACACTAAAACACTATAAAATAACAGGCGGACTTCCCGGTTCAGGCAAGTCCGCCCTGTCTGCGTTACAGGAGAAACAATGTTTGGAAGAAAAAACTACGGAGGTCCGGTAGAATTTATTATTGTCGGACTGGGCAATCCCGATAAAAAATACGAGAACACACGCCATAATACAGGCTGGCTCGCGCTCGATCACATTGCCGAAAAGTATGACTGCCGGGTTAACCGCATAAAGTTCAAAAGCTTTACCGGCGAATGCAGGATCGGCGGCAAAAAGGTGCTTTTGATGAAGCCTGCCACCTACATGAACAACAGCGGTCAGGCGGTTGTTGAAGCCATGAATTTTTACAAGCTTCCGCCGGAAAATGTTCTGGTGATTTTTGACGACATATCGCTTGACGTAGGCAAAATCAGAATACGCGCAAAGGGCAGCGACGGCGGTCAAAAGGGAATGCGCAGCATAATTTACCTGAGTGGTAAGGACACCTTCCCGCGCATAAAAATAGGGATAGGCGCAAAGCCCAACCCAAACTGGGACTTGGCGGACTGGGTGCTGTCGAAATTCAACGACAGCGAAAAAAAGCTGCTTGAAGAAAAATTTGATAACGCAGCCTGCGCCGCCGAGCTGATTATTAAAGGCGACATAAACAAGGCTATGAATCTTTATAACGGTTAACATGGAAAAAATGAATTTTTTATCGGAGGCAATGCGAAAAAACACCGTGTTTGCCTCGCTGCAGAAAAACATTAAACGCGGACGGTCGCTGTGTGTTTCCAGTCTGTCGGCTGTAACAAAGGCGAGCCTGATTTTTTCCCTTTGCGAAGGCAGACAGGAACCGGCACTGTGCATCGCGTCGGATGAACGCGAAGCGCAAACGCTGTGCAACGACCTTTGCTGCATGGGTTTAAACGCCCTCGTTTATCCGGTAAGGGACTACAATTTTATGGATTTTCAAAGCCGTTCGCGCGAGTATGAGCACGAACGGCTCAAGGTGCTTTTAAAGGTTGCGGATTACAGCTGCGACGTTGTTATAGCCTGCCTTGACGCCGCAAGCCAGCTTACCGTGCCGTGCGAAGTGCTTTTGAACTCCATTCTGTTTTTAAAGGAAGGCAGAGAAGTTCCCGTTGAAAAGGCTGTACGCGCGCTTACGCTGCTCGGCTATGAAAGGTTTGACGCGGTTGAAGGCAGCGGTCAGTTTTCGCTTCGCGGCGGAATTCTTGACTTTTTTATGCCCGACGCGGAATATCCTGTGCGCGCCGAATTCTGGGGAGACGAAATAACCGACCTGAGCTACTTTGATATTGAAACCCAGCGAAGGTTTAAAAAGGCAGGCGAAATCAGCCTTACCCCGTCAGCCGAAATCATTATAGAGGACAAAGAGGCGCTCGCGGACAAAATCACGCACGAGGCAGGTCTTTTGCGCGGCAAAGCCGCGGCTAAGGCGCGCGAAAAGCTGTACAGCGAAGCCGAACAGATAAGAAGCGGAATCACTCTTGCGAACGCCGACAAGTTTATTAATCAGATATACGGAAAACCCGAGTCGCTCTTTGACTATTTTGACTGCGACTCGCTGTTCTTCCTTTCGGAATACAACAATATACGCGAACGCGGAAAGGCAATGGATTTTCAGTGGACTGAGCTTTTGCGCCAGAGCGTTTCGGACGGAGTGCTCGCCAAAGGCTTTGACCGATTTACGCTGACCTGGAACGAGTGCTCACAGCTTTTTGCCTCCCGCGGAGTTACTGTTCTTGAGGGCTTTGTACACGGCAGCATTGAGCTTCCGCTGAAAGAAACCTACAGCTTTACCTTTAAACAGCTTGCTCAGTGGAACGGTTCATACAACCAGCTAAACGAAGACTTAAAGGGACTTGTGTCCGGAGAAAGCCGCGGAATTGTGCTTGCAGGCACTCAGAGAGCTGCCGGGAATTTATGTGAAAACCTTAAAAACGACGGCTACGATGCGGAAATTGCCGAAAACCCAAAAGCTCTCGCAAAGGGAAAAATATATGTAAGCCCCGGAGCGCTCAGCTCAGGCTTTGAAAGCCCCGGCGACAGGTTTTTCCTGATCACCTACGGTCAGAACGCTTACCGCGCCCGCCCCCAAAAACGCAAGGCCAAAAAGGAAGGCCAGGAGATTTACAGCCTTTCCGAGCTTAGCGCAGGCGATTATGTGGTTCACAGCGTTCACGGAATCGGCGTTTTCAGCGGAATACGCAAAATTGACACCCACGGAATCACAAAAGACTACATTAAAATCGACTACGCAAAGGGCGACGTGCTTTATGTTCCCGTAACCCAGCTTGACATGGTGGCGAAGTACATCGGTTCTCAGGACAACGGCAGAGTCAAGCTGAACCGCCTCGGTTCGCAGGATTGGCAAAAGGCAAAAGCAAGGGTAAAAACCTCGGTCAAGGACATTGCCAGGGAGCTTATTGCCCTGTATTCCGCACGAATGAAGGCAACGGGCTATGCGTTTTCGCGGGACAATGAATGGCAGCGCGACTTTGAGGCAAGCTTTGAATATGAGGAAACCCCCGACCAGCTTGAATGTGCCGGTCAGATAAAGCGCGATATGGAAAAAACCTCGCCTATGGACAGACTGCTGTGCGGCGACGTGGGCTTCGGAAAAACGGAGATCGCGCTGAGAGCCGCGTTTAAGTGCGTGGCTGACTCAAAACAGTGCGCGCTGCTGTGCCCCACCACGATTTTGGCATGGCAGCATTATCAAACCGTCACCAAACGCTTTGAGGGATACCCGATAAGGGTTGAGCTGCTGTCGCGGTTCCGCACCGCAAAGCAGCAAAGGGAAATACTCGAAAAACTTAAGCGCGGTGAAATAGACATGATTGTCGGCACTCACAGACTTGTGCAAAAGGATGTTGTTTTCCGCGACTTGGGACTGGCTATTATCGACGAGGAACAGCGGTTCGGCGTACAGCAGAAGGAACGCTTCAAGGAGCTTGTAAAGAACGTTGACGTTCTTACGCTTTCGGCTACACCCATTCCCCGAACGCTGAACATGGCGATGAGCGGACTTCGCGATATGAGCGTGATCGAGGAACCTCCCCTGAACCGCCAGCCTGTTCAAACCTATGTTCTGGAACACGACCCGGCGGTTATCAACGAAGCGATCAGGCGCGAGCTCAGGCGCGGAGGACAGGTTTTTTACCTGCACAACAATGTTGAAACCATATCCTCCTGCGCCAACAGGATTTTGGAAGCTGTACCCGAAGCGAGAATAGCCATTGGTCACGGCAAAATGAAAGAGCAGGAGCTTAGCGAGGTTTGGCGTCAAATGCTCGACCAGGAGGTTGATGTGCTGGTTTGCACCACGATAATCGAAACCGGCGTCGATCTTCCCAATGCCAACACGCTTATTATAGAAAACGCCGACTGCATGGGACTTTCTCAGCTTCACCAGCTTCGCGGACGCGTGGGAAGAAGCGCGCGAAGAGCTTACGCCTACTTTACTTTCCGCCGCCAGAAGGTTCTGACCGAAATACAGCAAAAGCGCCTTTCCGCAATCAGGGAATACACCGAATTCGGCAGCGGCTTTAAAATCGCCATGCGTGATTTGGAGCTTCGCGGAGCGGGCAACATTATGGGCGCCCAGCAGCACGGTCACATGGAAAGCGTCGGTTACGACATGTACCTTAAGCTTCTCGGCGAGGCTGTCAACGAGGAAAAAGGCGTTGAAACCCAAAACGCCGACCTTGACTGCCTGATCGACCTGAATATTGACGCCCACATTCCCGAAAGCTATGTTGAAAGTCTTACTCTGCGGCTCGATGTTTACAGGCGTATTGCCGACATCCGCACCGCGGAAGACGCCGCCGACACCGAGGACGAACTTGTTGACCGCTTCGGCAAGATTCCGCCTTCGGTTCAGGGGCTGATCGACGTGGCGCTGATACGCAACAAGGCGCACGCTATGGGCATTTACGAAATACGTCAAACGGATTCCGCCGTGAACCTTTTTGTTAAGGAGATCAAATCTCCGTCAGTAGCCGACCTGCTTATCGCGCTTAACGGAAAAGCCTCGCTTAACGCAGGCACAAAGCCTTATTTGAGCATAAAATGTCCCCAGGGCAAAGCTTCAATAGATGTACTTAAGAATTTGTTCAAGCTTTGATTGTGATTCAAGTGTGAAAGTATTGTGAAATTTTAATAAAGTTTTGAGAAAATGTAGACAAGTAAAAAATTTTTGTGTATACTTATAAAGTACGCACCCATGCTCTGTTGCAGGCTGCATGGGAATTTGAATTTAAGGATGGTAAAAAAGTATGAAACCCTCAATTATTAAATTGGGCTCTTTGTTACTTGCTGTAATGATTGCCTTCACCGCGGTAGCGTCAGGTTGCAGCCTTAGCAAAGAATGGTCTTACAAGACAAGCGAAAAGGAACTTCCTATCGGCGTTTATATTTATTGCCTCAGCAACGCTTACAGCGCTGCCAAGACTTACGCCGAAAAGCTTAAAGATTATGACAGCGAAAAGGATTCCTGGCTCGATATGGAAATCACCGATGACGACGGCAATAAGAAAGTTGCTCGCGAGTGGATCAAAAACAAAGCCGAGGAAGACTGCCTGAGCTATCTTGTTATCGAGAAGCAGATGAAGGAAGAAAAAGCTACCTACGATGAAGCAAAGCTTGATACTCTTCGTGATCAGGCAAAGCAGTACTGGGAGGTAGGCATTCAGGAACAGTACCAGCAAACTCCCGCTTTGTCACAGACTTATGAAAAATTCGGCGTATCGCTTGAAAGCTTCACCTATATTAACGCCGACATAAGCGTTATGAAGGAAGCGCTGTTCACTACCATTTACAGCAAGGGCGGTTCGCATGAAGTCAAGGACGACGAGCTTAAAAAACACTTTACCGAAAAGTATGTAAGCTACAGCCATTTCAGCACTCCGCTTTACACTGCTACCACCGACGAGGCAGGCCAGCAGAGCACTGTAGCTATGGACGACAAAAAGGTTAAAGAGCTTAAGGATCAGTTTGACGGTTACGCAAAAGACATTAACGACAAAGGAAAGTCTCTTGACGATGTAACAAAGGCTTACCAGAAGAAGGTCGGCGACGACACAGTTGAACCCACCTCAGCTACCGAAGCGCTCGAAAGCGTTTCAATGGGCGACGATTTCAAGAAAGCCCTTGAAAAGCTCGGTGACAAAAAAGCAACAACAATCACCGTAGGAGAAAAAGAAAACGCAATGCTTTACTTTATCTATAAGGACAGCATTAACGATGTTGCAAAAACATACCTTAAGGACGGCGACCAAAAGAAGCAGGTTCTTTACAACATGAAGAACAAGGACTTTGAAAAATACCTTAAGGATCTCGCAAAAGAACTTAAATACGAAAAGAACGGCGCGGTTGACAGTTACGACCCCAAGATGTTCTTTGAGCCCGTAAAGGCCACAACAGCTCCTGCCGCGGTTAGTTCGGAAAAGAAATAATTTTCACATCTCTTAACGTGTAGAAAGGAGATATGTATGAACAAACACTCAAGACTCATTACAGCTCTTTTAGCACTGATTTTCTGCGTTAGCGCAGTTACTGTTTTTTCAACGCAGGCATTTGCCGAAAGTCAGATCCCCGAAGGCGGCGAAACACCCGTAGTCGATCCGGAGCCTGTTTACACCGACCCCATCACTCCCGAGCCCGATCCTGTTTATACCGATCCGGTGGTTCCCGATCCCATTTACACCGATCCCGTTGATGTCGATCCCGGTGACGGCGGCGGCGGCAACTCCGACAGCGGAAACAGCGGCAACTCCGACAGCGGAAACAGCGGCAGCTCCGACAACGGAAACAGCGGCAATTCCGACAGCGGAAACAGCGGCAATTCCGACAGCGGAAACAGCGGCAGTTCTGTTTATTACGACAGTGACGGAAATGAACACGCCGATCAGTCGGACGTATATGTAGGCGGCGGACAAAGCTACGATCCGCCGGTAAGCACAGCTCCTTCGGTAGGACTGGTTAAAACCGATAACAATATTGATGTAAACGAGCTTTCAAAGAATGACTGGGACGACATTAAGGCAAGTCTTGAAAAAGCTTCAAAGGGCGGCAAAAGCGACACCGATGATTTTTCGTTTATTCAGAAAAACACCGCAAAGGAAGACAACGGCCATATGCTGTTCGTAATCGGACTTGCAATGGTAATTCTCAGTGTAGCCGGCTTTACTTACCTTATTGTTTCGGCAGTTATCAGACGCAAAAAAATCAAAGCGGGCGCCCCCTCAACCTCGGCGTCACACTCCGCGGGTTCCTCGCATTACCGCTCTAACAGCGATTATAACGACGGTTTCAAGGCTTCTTCAAAAAAAGCAAGCAAGTTTGACACCGCTGACATTCCAAATGTTTCAAAAGATCAAAAGGCACAAAAGCCAAAGTCAAAGGGCGGAAAAAGATATAAATAATAATTTCAGCCGGTTCAATTCAAACGATTGAGCCGGCTGTTTTATTACCTGTTTAAATATTTGATTCTGTTAAGCTATATTTCAATAAATTCCAAATTGTCGGGAAAGCTGTTTTTTTCGGAGCACACAGACAGTGTGTATCCCGAAAAACGGTAGGTTTTAAAATAATAACGCTTTCCGTTTTCCTCAAAACAATCTCCGCTTACGTCAACGCTTTTCGCGTTTCTGTGAAAGCCCTTGCCCATGCATTTCAGCAGGGCTTCTTTTTTTGTCCAAAAATCAAAGAAAAGCTTTAACCTGTCCTGCGAGTTTTCCAGCATAGTCATTTCATTTTGGCAATAAACGATTTTGCCCATTCTCAGCGCGTTAACCTCTTTTAACACTTCAATGTCAACGCCAGTCTCGCACCCGGACACAGCCAAAACCGCGTAGTCTCCGCTGTGTGAAAGGTTAAAGCACTCTCCGCTTTTTGATCTCGGCTTGCCGAAACTGTCGGTATATATTTCAGTGCCCGGTAAAAACCGGCTCAGCAAAACTCCCGCGGCAATGCAGCGTTTTTTATCGCCGGCCATTTTATAACGCGCGGCTTTTTCGGCGCGTTCCGGGCTGATGAGTCCGATATGGCTTTCGTTAACGCGGTTAATGTCCGCAAGATAAATTTTTGTTTCACAATTGCGATTCATAAATTTCACGCTCTGAATATATATTTATTTATGAGAGAGCTTTTCGACGCAGCTGCAGCAAACATACTTCGACTCAAACTCAATCAAGTTCTCCGGCGAATTGCAGAAAACACATTTTTTCTCGGCTTTTTTAATGGTTATGCACTCGTCGTCGGCGTTAATGTGCAAAACATCGCCCGGCTTGATATTTAGGTGTTTGCGTATATCCTTGGAAATTACAATTCGTCCGGCACCGTCAATTTCTTTAAAATTTGTAAAAATCATAGCCGTGCTCCTTTCTGGAGAATAATTTATTTTACCATTTTACGGATAGTTTGTCAATAATTGTCAAATACTAAGCTAAGCAGCCTATATTTGTCAGGCTTAATTTAACTCACTGCCTTTTTCCGAAAAGAGGGATTTATGCTAAATTACATTTGGAGCGCTATTGTAATTATCAGTATTATATGCTCGGTCGCCTGCGGAAACACGCACAACCTTTCGTCGGCGGTAATCGACAGCGGAGCCTCGGCGATTGAGCTGCTGATGACAATGGCCGGTGTAATGTGTATTTGGTCGGGAATAATGAAAATCGCGGAGCAAAGCGGTTTCAGCAAAATAATCGCAAAGATATTTTCTCCTCTGCTGAGACTGCTTTTTCCAAGCCTTGACCCCGAAGGCGAAACATTCGGAAGCATTACGATGAACATAAGCGCCAATCTTCTCGGACTGGGAAATACAGCCACTCCGTTTGGGATAAAGGCTATGCAGGGACTTAACCGCATCAACGGCGAAAGCAAAACGGCAAGCGATGAAATGATAGTCTTTGTGGTAATGAATACGGCGTCGCTGCAGCTTTTGCCCACCATGCTCGGAACACTGAGGCAATCCTACGGCAGCAAGGCGCCGTTTGAAATAATGACCTGCGTTTGGATAAGCTCGGCGTGCGCTCTGGCGGCAGCTCTTGTATTAGCCGTCGGAATAAACAAAACCGGCTTGGGGAGGAAATGACTTGGAATTCGCAATGCCGCTTTTCGCGGCGATAATTGTAGCCTTCGGGTTGATAAAACGCGTTCCGGTATTTGACTGCTTTGCAAATGGAGCGCGCGAGGGGATCGGCGTGCTTTACAGAATCGCGCCGACAATATTCGGACTTGTATTTGCCGTGAACCTTCTGCGGTCAAGCGGCGCCGTGGACGCGGTATGCGGCTTTATTCAGCCTGCCGCCGAATTTATAGGCTTTCCCAAGGAGGTAGTGCCGATGGCAATGCTGCGTCCCGTTTCCGGAAGCGGCTCAAGCGTACTGCTGACCGGAGTTTTTGAACAGTGCGGACCCGACAGCTTTGCCGGAAGAGTAGCTTCGGTTATTGCAGGTTCAAGCGAAACCACGTTTTATGCCGTTGCAATGTATTACGGCAGTATCGGGATCAAAAACATACGTCACACTCTTGTTGCCGCAATAGCCGCAGACCTTACAGCCTTCGCCGTAAGCGTAGTTACCGTAAACGCTTTTTTGTAATGATTTTGTTACAATCTTCGATGATATTTTTGCACATGTAAAAAATGAATTTTTAATTATTCCCGAAACGGCATTGACTTCTAAAATATACAGTTTGTAATTGATATTATTCTTATTTAGAATGTTAATAACTATGTGGAAAATATTAAAAACTGCTGTGCAAACAGTAACTACGGAAAATATTGTCTTTAATTCACTTTTTTCAAAAGTGCCGATTAACACTTTCCACATAGTTTTCCACATTTATTTGAAAATAAAGAACTATACAAATTGTATAATTTCTTTGCCGGAAATAAAAATTCCGCTTTTAATTCCAAATAAAAATAATTAAATTTTGTAATCGTTCAGAGGTGTATTAAATTTGCACAAAAAGTTAATTTACACGGAAACCGCGGGGATCCTCTTCACTGCCGCGGGATGTATATTTATGAGGAAATTATACGCGTTTTCAAACTACGGATTATCAGGAGTGCTGTTTGGCAGTGTCAATTCAAGCGTGTGGGAATATGCCAAATCTCTGTTTTTGCCCTACCTTGTGTGGTCGGTAATCGAGCTTTTATGTCTCGGCAGGTGTTTGAAAAGATTCACTTCGATAAAAACCGCCGCATTATGCCTGATTTTGGCGCTGTACCTGCCGCTGTCATACCTCTTTGTAAAAACCGACACGAACGGCGCTGCGGAAATTGTAATATCCGTACTGTCGGTTACAGCGGCTCAACTGTTTTCAATTGTAATTTATCAAAGCCCGTTAAAGCCCGAGCGATATTTTTCGGTCGCGCTTTGCACGCTTTTTTTGCTTTTGTCATTCTATTTCAGCTTTACTCCGTTTCCGCCGGACAGTCCGCTTTTTGCCGACAGAATAACGGGACAGCGCGGTATTCCGCCGCTTGGCTATGATTTAGACATGAATTTGACAGTTAGTAAATAATTTATCCAAAAGACTATCTTATTTTAAAAAAATATGTTATAATTAAGAGGAATATAATAATTTTCGAGTTATCGCGAGGATTTGGCATGAAAGAAAAGAACACTGAAAGAAAATCTGATGTAATTTCGGGCAGAAATCCCGTAAGCGAGGCATTGCGCGGCAACAGACCGATTGACAGGATCCTTGTAGCCAAGGGTGAAAAAAGCGGAGCTGTTGTGGGTATTCTCGCCAAGGCAAGGGATAAGCAAATACCCGTTAAGGAGGTTGACCGAGCCAAGCTTGACTACATAAGCTCGGGCGCGCCGCATCAGGGAATTGTCGCATTTGCCGCCGTTAAGGATTATTGCACGGTAGATGAGATTTTTGATTACGCCCAAAGCAAAAACGAAGCTCCGTTTATTATAATTCTGGATGAGCTTGAGGATCCCCACAACCTCGGCGCGGTGATCAGAACCGCGGAATGCGCCGGAGTTCACGGAGTGATCGTTCCGAAACGACGCAGCGCCGGACTCAGCTACACTGTCGGAAAGGCTTCGGCAGGCGCGGTTGAGTATATGCGTGTGGCAAGAGTTACTAATATTGCTGCGCTTATAGATGACATTAAGTCAAGGGGCGTGTGGGTTTACGGCGCCGATATGAACGGTACCGACTACAGAAAATGTGATTTTTCGGGAGCCTGCGCCATTGTCGTCGGCAACGAAGGCAAGGGACTTTCACGGCTTGTGCGTGAAAAATGCGACGTGATCGTTTCGCTCCCGATGAAAGGCAACATAAATTCACTAAACGCCTCTGTCGCTGCCGGCATTTTGATGTACCGCGCGATGGACGGCAGAACAGAAAGGAAGTGACAGCTTTGTCGGATCAGGATAAAAGAGAGAATCTGTTAAAGGAACTTGAAATTCAGAGCATCCTCGAAGAAAGTCACGAACTTGCGGAATCGGAGCAGATGAAGAAAACCGCTCAAAGGTACCGCGCAAAACCAAAGGTTGAGGATATTTTCAGCAATGCCGATAAAAAGCCGAGGCTTACAAACGCCGATCCTCTGACCGTTGTTGACAACGAAAAGAAAAAGGACAAAAAGGTTTTGAAGCGGAAGTCGCAAAACGGCATTGTGGGCGACAAAACCGCCACAACCATGCAGACCGAGCTTATGATGGACGGCAGCAGCGAAAATATTGAAACGCCCGAACAGCTTGAGCCGGAGCAGGCGGAAGCACAAACGCCCGGTGAAAGCAATCAGGACGATACCATACAGCAGACGCCGGATGAGTCCAAGCCGAAAAACAGCAAGATCATAACCCTTACCCCCGAATATGCGGAGGGAACGCAGTTTGCAGGTGAGGTTATAGGTGAGCTTGAGCAGTTTCGCGAATCGGGCAAAATAGAAAGCATTAATTCAATTGACATAGATCTCGACAACGAAAGCTATGACGAGGAGATCCGCCGCCGCGAAAAGGAGAGCAAAGAAAAGTATAAGGAAATGCTCCCTGATGACAACGCCGGCGCTGCCGAAAAGGTTGTTTCAAAGGTTCCGGTATATCGGCCTGACGAGCCTTCAAACACCCTTAACGTCAAGGCAGGCAGATTTTCGGACGTTGTCGCCGAACAGTACGAGGAATATATTCGCTCTAAGAATCCGTCGGTAATGACTCATGTAATCAAGCCCGAGCCTAAGCCCGAGGTCGAAGAGGACGATAAGCCCGAGGACACACGCAGCACTCAGGAAAAAATCATGTCGGCGGTTGTGGGCTTCTTTTCAAAGGATGAATCGGACGAAACCGACACACCCAAGGAAAAAACAACTCCCGTTGAGGATTACACAGGCGAGGACGACGAATCAAGCATTCGGTATGAGCTGAGCTCAAATATTAAAAAACTGTTTTTCCGCAGTCTTATTTCGGGAATAATCGCTGCCGTTGCCATAATAATCACGATAATCGTGAGAATTTTTCCCGACGGCATAATTTCGGTGATCCCGGTCGCTCCGGCTGCATATGCGGTGTTTAACTTCCTGCTGATAGGATCGTCAATTGCGCTTAACCGCGTTGCAATGTCCAACGGACTTATGCCAATGCTAAAACTCAAAGGCAATTCCGACACAGCCGTGGCAATAGCGGCGGCAGCGGCAACGGTTCAAACTGTGGTAAGCTTTTTCTGCCTCGGCGATATGTCAGCCTTTAACATCAACTATTATTGCTCAATTGTTCTTTTGGCATTATTTGCAAACAACTTAGGCAAGCTGCTGATGGTAATTAGAGTCAGGGACAACTTCCGCTTTGTTTCAGCCAAGGGACAGAAATACGCCGCAAAGATTTATAACAACGAAAGCGTAGCAAATAAAATGGTAAGCGGAACAACATCCGAAAAAACCCTTATTGCTTACCAGCACAAAACCAAATTCCCGTCAAACTTCCTTAAAATCTCTTACGCTCCCGATCCGAGCGAGGATCTGGCTTCAAAGATGGCGCCGGTCACAACGGCGGTCGCGCTTGTTATCGCCTTGCTGTACGGTGTTGTTAAGCTGTCGTTTTCGGACGCGATCAACACCTTTGCGCTGATTACCGCGCTCGGAGTACCGGTGGCTACACTGCTTGCGGTCAATCTGCCGGTCAAAAAGCTGTGTAAAAACTTAAACGAATACGGTTCAATGATCGCCGGCTATCCTTCAATTAAGCAGTTTTGCGACAGCACGGCAATTATGCTTGACGCCAACGAGCTGTTCCCTGCCGACACAATCGAGCTTGAGGGAATTAAAACCTTTGAGGACTTCAATGTTGACGAGTCGCTGCTGTGCGGCATAGCGATCCTTAAAGAAGCAGGCAACCCGATCGCAAACGCCTTTGATTCGGTAGTTTCCGAAACAAACGGAAGTCTGCCCGAGGTTGAGTCGGTACTGTATGAGGACGAGCTCGGACTGGTGGGCTGGATAAACGGCGAGCGTATTTTGGTAGGCTCGCGCCAGCTTATGGAGAAATATAACGTAGATACCCCTGCCGCCGATTACGAGGCAAAATATACTCAGGATGACAGGCAAATAACATATCTTTCACGCGCAGGCAGACTTGTTGCCATGCTCGTAACAAAATATCATGCCGATTCCGAGCTTAAAAGCGAGCTGCAGCGCGCCGAGGCAAACGGAATCAGCTTCCTGATAAGAACCACCGATCACAACATCAACGACGAGCTTGTCGCAAAGCTCTACAATCTGTTTTACCGCAGCATAAAAGTATTGCCGACAGGCTTGGGCAACGTGCTTAAGGAAGCGCAAAGCGTGGTTGAGGAAACCTCGCGTTCCTACCTGATCACAAACGGAAAGGCTTCCGCAATGTCAAGGGCTGTTTCGGGCTGCGTAAAAATCAAGCATAATATTTCGCTCGCGATCATGATCCAGCTTATCGCCGTAATTATCGGACTGCTGATATCCGCAACACTCTCGCTTTATGCCGGTGTCGGAGTAATGGGCTCGCTTGAAGTGCTCATCTACGCGGTGTTCTGGGCTGCGGCAACCGTAATCGCACCGTCAATTCAAAAACCGTAACGGAGGATTATACAATGAAAATAGCGCCGTCACTTTTATCCTGTGACTTTTCAAAAATGGGCAGTGAAATTGAACGTATGGACAAGGCCGGAGCCGACTGGATGCATCTTGACGTAATGGACGGTCATTTTGTGCCGAACCTTACCTTCGGCGCTCCCGTTTACAAAACCGTTCGCAAATACTCGGACAAGCCGTTTGACGTTCACCTTATGATCACCGATCCGCTGAAATATATCGATGACTTTGCCGACGCGGGAGCGGATATAATCACCTTTCACGTTGAATGTGATTCTCCGGTCGATGAAACGATCGACAAAATCAAGTCGCGCGGAATCAAGGCAGGCTTGGTAATTAAACCGAAAACACCTGCAAGCGCGGTTTTTCCGTATCTTGAAAAGCTTGATTTGGTATTGGTTATGACGGTTGAGCCGGGGTTCGGCGGTCAAAGCTTTATGGCGGATATGCTTCCGAAGGTGAGGGAAATCAAGACGGAATGCCAAAAGCGCGGTCTTGACCTGATTATTGAAGCCGACGGAGGGATCGGCGAAGACACGATCGCTCAGGCTGCCGAAGCAGGAGTGGATGTTTGCGTGGCAGGCACCGCTGTTTTCAAGGCGGACGACGCCGCAAAAGCAATCGCAAAGTTAAAAAGCATGTGTGAATAACAGTGTTTGTTTGGGGTTTGGCTTTTGCCAAGCCCCCTTTTTTTAAAAAACATGCAACACTTTTGCTCTTTTATGACACATAACTATTGAACAACGTCGCAGGAGGCACAAAATGAGTGGGGACAATGTGATACAAATGGCGATACAGGGTGACAGGCACGCTTTCGCAAAGCTGTACAGCCGGTACAAGGACAGGCTATACCGTTATGCTTATTTTAAACTCGGCAATGACAGCGACGCACAGGATGCTGTTTCCGATTGTATTGTTTGCGCCTATCAAAATATCGGAACCCTGAAAAACGACAAAGCTTTTGACGCATGGATATTTAAAATTCTATACCGCAGCTGCTGCACAATCATAAAACGTCAAATCGAATCAAAAAACTCCGAGAATCTTGACGACCGCAAAAACCGCGCTTTTGAAGAACCGGAGTTTGATTCAGTCGAGCTCAAAGACGCATTGAAGGAGCTTAACGCAACAGACAGAGATATTGTTCTGCTGTCGGCAGTTGCAGGCTTCAACAGCCGTGAAATAGGCAGGCTTATGGGGCTTAATCCTAATACTGTGCGTTCAAGACTGTCACGCGCACTTGCCAAAATGAAAGCATTTTTGAGGTGATAATAATGAAAAATGACCTTGATTTTATCAAAGATAAATTTGAAAGCAGCGGAATAAATGCTCCTTCCTGTCTTGACGAAAGCTTTGTTCTTGACGCAATTAAAGATGTTGAGCCAGTGAAATCATCCGAAAAGAAAACTTTTGGTTTCAGAAAAGCCGCTTCAATAGCCGCTGCAGCCGCAGTCGTGCTCGCCGTGTTAGGCGTGTCGGCATTTTTCCTTTTTAATTCGGGAAATGACGCTGTGGCACCCGTCACCAACAAAACCGCAACCGAAAAAGCAACCAAACCGACTGCAGCCGAGCCTTCAACCGTAAAGCCCGTTAAGCCGCGTGAAAAATCCAAGGAAATAAAAGTTGAGGAAATAAAGCTTAACAATTATTCCACTATTGGCGACATCAAACGCAAGATCGAACAAATAGGAAAAGTATACGGATACGGATCCGAGAACTACAGTAATCTGCGTTATATTCTCAACTTATCCAGCAGCGGCCCGGGAAGCTCGGAGGGAAGTGACTATGAACCCGTGTATCACAGCGAAACCTACCGTCAGGAAGAAAATATTGATGAACCTGATACGGTAAAAACCGACGGAAACCTCATTTGCTTTATAGAGTATCCCTACAATAAAAACCCGCGAATCAACATATATAACTCGGATAACGGCAGCACATCGTTTGAGTCGAGGTTTTCTCCGTTCAATGATGTCACCGATTTAAAAGGCAGCGATTTGGCTTGTGACGTTCACGATATGTTTCTGGAGGACAAAAAACTGACAGTAATGTGCAGCGTTTACAATACCGAAAAAGAAATTGACTGTTACACATACGCGCTGACCTATGACGTAAGCAATCCCGCGAATGTTCAGCTTGAAAGCGCGTATTTTCAAGGCGGAAGATATATTGACTCGCGATTGCTCAACGGCAGACTGTATATTATATCGGCATTTAATCCTTTCGGGTTAAGTTCAACATACAAAGGCGACAACG
>CADAYK010000025.1 GCA_902792105.1 uncultured Ruminococcus sp. | reverse complement strand
GCAGTCGGTCAGTATGCCGGCGTTACAAACGCGGTTATCAAATACGCGACACCCGACGGCAAATGGCACAACGTACCCGTTCGCTTCACAGTTGACAAGGGACTCAATGTTACCGGTCAGCAGACAGGCAGAGAGTTCGTTACCAACAACAGATACGCATAAAATAACAGCTAAAAGCTTTTTGAATATATCACCTCCCAAACACAAGAATTAAGTTACAATTCTCCAATAATCTCTCCAAAATAATCTCCAAAAAAACACGGAAGTCAAAATCGGCTTCCGTGTTTTCTATGTTGTGTTTAATCAAAGGACATATCCCGCGATGATCTGACTGAGCTCGACAATATTGCTGCCGCCCGAAAATTCAAAATTAACCTTGCCCAAGCCGCTGAACCACAGCACAAGCTCGCTGTCGATATCCATTACGCCCGAGGTCTCAACAGAAAAAGCGATGATTTTTGAATAGGGCAGGGTTGTAAAGTCACGCTTTTTGCCGGTAACTCCCTGAATGTTAACGGAAATAACGCGCTTGTTTGTAAAAATTACGCAGTCACGAACGCTTTTGTATGACGAAAGAATATTTTCGCCGTGAATCAAAACCGGCGCCACAAGTTTTTCGCAATCCTCATTCTTGACTCGCCTGAGCTTAAGATAAGCGCTGTTTTTAAAATCAATCATAATCATACTCCTTTGCAGTGTGAATTTTCAATTTACATCTTTAGTTTACTATTATTTATTTGCAACGTCAAGAAAAAATTATGCTAACAGGTTTTGAAATTTTTGATTCGATAAACGGTTTCAGGTTTTGGCAGCGTCTAATAATCAAAGGGATTAATTGAAGGCGCAGCAA
This sequence comes from uncultured Ruminococcus sp., assembly GCA_902792105.1. Classification (GTDB taxonomy): domain Bacteria; phylum Bacillota; class Clostridia; order Oscillospirales; family Acutalibacteraceae; genus Ruminococcoides. Next base: position 29,538 of record CADAYK010000025.1, on the reverse strand, counting down.
ACTGAAAATTTACAGTGCCATGCTGCAATTATTTAAATGTAAAGAAAGAGGGATTGTAATGAAAAAAATAATTTTAATTGCTTTAGCGGCAATGCTTTGCTCAGCCTCAGCCTGTTCGCAGGCAAGCAACATAGATCCGACCGCGTTGGCAACAAAGCCGACGGCAAACACGCAATCGCAGTCAACCACCGCGCAGGCTTTTACCGAAGAATTAACCACAGCCGCGCCGACGACCGAGGAGGTGACCATAGCCGAGTCCACTACAGCGGAGCCTACCGAACCACCTCAAACCGCGGCAAAACAGGCGTATCTTGAGTATTTACAGGAGCATTATAGTTGGTTTAATAACGGCAACACTGATTATCAAAGCATTGCGAAAAAAGGACAAATCGCTTTTAAAGACCTAAACGGCGACGGTGTCGATGAGATGGTGCATATCAGACCGGGTGACGGGGACAAAAAGTACGAAGTTCAGCTTTGCATTTTAACCTATGAAGCCGGCACCAAAACTCTCTATGATGATTTCCTGTTCAGCATTCCCGGTGCGGAAGGCGTTTACTCTGTGTTTGTCGGCAGTGAATCAAAGCTTTACAGCGTTATGTCAAAGGAGCTGAACGGTTCGGTTACAAGGTTTGATTTTGACGGTTCGTCGTTTTCTTACGAAAAATTGGCGGACTCAACAGCACATCATCTGGCTGAGCCCGAGGAAGCTGTGTGCCATGTAGAGGGCTCAACCGTAACATTTGAAGAATTCCACTCCTACAGAACCTCTGTTGAGGACAAGGCAGAAACCTATCTTCTGCTAACCTATCAGAACAACAAAGGTATCGACAACATTTCCATGACATATGAAGAAGCATTAAATTATTTGCAATAAAGTAACGGAGGAGTATTATGAAAAAGTTTATATTTCTAATTTTATCCGCAATGCTTTGCTCAGCCTCAGCCTGTTCGCAGGCAAGCAACATAGATCCGGCCGCATTGGCAACAAAGCCGACGGCAAACACGCAATCGCAGTCAACCACTGCGCAGGCTTTTACTGAAGAATTAACCACAGCCGCGCCGACGACCGAGGAGGTTACTGAAACCGAGACGGTTACCGAAGAACCGACTACGCAAAAGCCGACCGATCCGCCAAGGGACGAAAGCTGGAAGCAGCTGTACATTGATTATCTCAATACGCTCGACGACAGTATGTACGAGGGCTATCAGCTCATTTTTGTTGATGAGGACGATGTACCCGAGCTTGTCGTAAGCAGCGGAGCGCATATTATTCCGGGTTATCTGTGCTGGGTAAATGACGGAAAGCTTTGCCAAAGCTCAAAATCCTTCTCGGGCTTTGCCTATCTTGAAAAGCAAAACAGATATCTTTGCGAGGAGGGCTTTTCGGGCGTAGGCTGGGACTATGTAAGAAAAATCAGCGGCTCCGAAGCTGTTGACATCGTAAAAGGTGAGGTTAAAAATCTTCAGGGAAGCGAGTCCTACAGCTGGGACGGCGTGAGCTATTCAAGCAAGTCGGACTATGAGGCTGCAAAAAGTAAAGATTTTGATAAAAGCGCGGCGAAAACCGCCGGTGATCTTAAATCTCTTGAGGACATTTGCAATGAAATAAGAAATTTTTAAAATAAATTCAAAGTTTTTAAAATTCCCCTGATTTTGTCCCTGTTTTGTCATATTCGGTCTGTTATACTATAGTCACAGTCAAGAGAAAACAAACAGATTGACAAAAACTAAAATTACTGAAAAGAGGAAATAAAAATGAAAAAGAATAACATTAAAACAAGGGTAATCGGAACAGTACTTGCAACTATCTGCGCGATTTCGGCAGGAGCGGCAATCACAGCGGTAAGCGCCAACGCGGCTGCAGCGTCAACTTCGGTATCGGCAAGCGTAAAGGCTAAGGCTTGCAGAATGACCTTCAAGGGCGGCACATCCTACGGCTACGACTGGGACTACAGAGCAAGCAGCAAAGCCGCAAAAATCACCTGCACCTATGATTTTAAGACAAAGACCTACACCTACAGGGCGGTCGGTCAGTACGCAGGCGTTACAAACGCGGTAATTAAATACGCTACACCGGACGGCAAGTGGCACAACGTACCCGTTCGCTTCACCGTTGACAAGGGCTTAAACGTTACAGGCAAGCAGACAGGCAGAGAGTACATTACCAACACAAGAAACGGCTGATACTGTTATAAAACCCGTTAACATCTGATTTAAAGTTATTTATTAATGCAACCGGCAAATGCTTTTACATAAATCTCTGATAATCTCTCCGAAATAATCTCAAAAAACACGGAAGTCAATTACGGCTTCCGTGTTTTTATACTAATTCCTGATAGGAAGGACGCAGCAAGGCTGGCGCCTTGCAAGGACGACAACGCAGTATTGCGGAAAATAGACCGCAAAGATTGTCTACTTTTTATTAGGTATTAGTATTACAGTTTGTTTTATTATGTTTTTATCAACGGACAGTCGGGGTCGGGTAAATCGTACCGTCCAAACCGCGCGTAGGTTACACATTTTGCTCCGCCGCGACATTTTTCCGAATATTTGCAGCTTTTACATTTTTCAGGAATTTCAACATTGCGAAGCTCCTTCATAACAGGACTTTCGCGGTAAAGCTCCAAAAGCGAGCTGTCATAAACGTTACCGAGCGTAAGCGGCAGCCGTCTGCACGGCAAAACCGTTCCGTCGGCGAGCACTATCAGCAGATTCTCGCCTGCCGAGCAACGGTAAACAATCTTGTTTTTGCAGGGGATAAACTGAAGCGAGCGGCCGCAGAACACCCTGCCCTGACGGTTAAGCCTTGCGGCAGTTTTTATCAGGCTGTTAAACTCAGCTTTGCCGAGCGTCAGCTTTTGCTCGTCCTCTGCGGCAGGAATAATAACCCTGTCAAACCAGAGCTTGTCCGCGCCAACGCTTTCGCAAAACCGCGAGAGCTTTTTCAGCTCACGGTAGTTTCCGCTTTGAGCGGTAAACGAAACGCTGGTGAATATCCCTTGGCTTTTCAGCGCGTTAATTCCCCTTACAGCCTTGTCAAAGCTGCCTTTTCCGCGTATTTCGTCGTGAGTTTTTTCACAGCCGTCAAGGCTTATTTGCACATAACCGACGCGGCAGGCGCGCAAAAGCCTTGCCTCGCGCACACCGATAAGCGTTCCGTTTGTGAGCACTCCCGTTGATATCCCGCGGTTTGAGGCTTCTCTGAGCAGGCTGAACAAATCGGGGTGGGTAAGCGGTTCACCGCCGGTTATGTTCAGCTGTCCTTTCATATTGTACGCCTGCAAAACCTCAGTGAATTGGTCGAGCACGCGCCAAAGGTCGCCGCGGCTTTCAAATGCGCTGTAATCGTCCTGATAGCAGTGCTTGCAGCGCAGGTTACAGCGGTGGGTGATGTGCCATTGCAGAGTAAAAACGCCGTTGCAAATTTGCTGTTCCATGGCTTAGAACGACGAGCTTCCGCCGCTTCCGCAGCTTGAACAGCTTGAGCCGCTTGAACAACTTGAGCAGCTTGAACAGCTCGAACCGCTCGAACAACTTGAACACGACCTGCCCGAGCTTACATAAACAGGCGCCGGCGGACGGTGAACGGTTGATGTTCCGATATACTGAATGCCTAAAACCCGGTTGACCTTACCGTTTGCCTTCATCCTCATTCCGGAATATTCCATCGCGTTTTTAACAAGCGGATTGCAGTGCGCTGAAAAGGCGACCGCAAGCACGATTATAATTCCGAGCATAAAGGCAATTACAATATATCCCGCGATTTTAAGCGGCTCGGGAATTGTTCCGCCGTCAAGCTTTCTGAACATCTGTGAAAACGCGTTTTTGGCGCAAAGGTAATATTGTTTGTCCGACGCGTAGCTTTTTACGTTGTCGGTGATCGAACGCGCGACAGAATCGTTGATTACATTTTCAATGTCGCCGTAGCTTTGTATCGTAAGCTTTCTTACACTTGGGTTCATGTTGATCGCGAAAACACTTCCGCTGTTCAAGTCGAACAGCTCTCTGCGCTTAAGCCTTGTTTGTTCAATTTCATTGGTTGTGTTTTCATCCGTCGCCCAAAACGCAACGTTGCCGTATTGGGTAAGCGGCTTCATGTCCCCGGCAAGATCTTTTTTTTCGGTATCGGTCAGCAGCTTTATGTCGTCGATGATCACAACACGGTAGCCTGTCTCGGGATTTACATAAGCTGCATCTGCGGCACTCTCGGCAAAGGCGGTAACCGCCGATGCACAAAACAGGACCGCCGCGCAAAGCGCAAGAGCTATGAGCTTGGAAAGTTTAGTTTTCATCATAAGCCGCTCCCTTCTTGTTAAACTGCGGAAGTCTTCGCAGCGCGACCTTCGTTTGGAAAAAGATGTGCAGCAGCGCAAGCCCGAAGAGCAAAACGGCGAGCAGCGCCGAATAAAGAAAGTAAAGCTCCTTGGTTGCCGTGTCCGATAAAATCGCGGTCAGGCTCAGCGCGATAACAACAAAGAACCCCAGCCTGTAAATTGCGTTCTTTATCCTAAAGCTCTTTGCTTCGGCAAGAATTCCGTTTTGCTGCATTGACAAACCGTCAAAGTTCATGCGCTTGATAATTGAAGTTGAATTCGACTGATTTATGAAGTTTTTGATCAGCAAAAAGAAGCCGAGCATCGCCATGACCGCTCCGACAGCAAATCGGGTTTGCTGCCTTGTTCCGTCGGTTGTGGCAAGTATAACTCCGAGTACTGCCAATGCCGAGGAACCGTAAAAATTTATCGGGATCCTCTTGTCAAGCTCGGTGGAGTGCAGAGTTTTTCCGACCGTGCGTATAAACGAGTGCTGCATAATATACATTCCGATCAGCGAAAGCATAGAGCTTACGCCGAGGGTGGTGGTTGCCGGAATAGTGGGCAAAAACCGCATCAATATGAACAGCAGGGCAAAGATTACCGCCGAACAGCCCAAAATCGTCAGCAGAATACGCAGCGGACTCAGCGGCAGATCCGCCGCGAGCTTGCCGGTTTGTCCGTTGACCGCGGCGTAAGTTATTTTGTCGCCCCTGCGGTAGCTCATGAACCAAACGGGATAGAGTCTGCGCTTGTTTTCCTTAAGCTTCATCGGCACAAAGTCGTCGTGAGATTTGTCAAAGCTGTACCCGAGGGTGCTTATCTCGTTGCGTACAACAGGATCCTTTTTAAGCTCCTCATACACGCTGTCCTTTACCTTGTCCTGAGCGAGCGCGGCGTACTCAAACGCGTCAGCGTCGCCTGTTTCGGCGTAAAAGCCGCAAAGGTAACCCGGGTTAAACGGGCGGAGGCCTCTTGTGTCGAACGGTTCAAGCTGTTCGCTCAGATGGTCGTCAAACGCCAGCGAGGTTTCATGAACCGAAGCATCGTCAACAGAGTAATCAATATCCATGTCGGCGAAAAAATATTGTGTTTCGTAATCATAGTTACCAATGCTTTTCTCGGCTGACTTGACCTTGAATCTTGAATTTCCCTGAACAAGAGTGCTGTAGCTGGAATAGGGCATATAAATTCCGCGGAAGCCCTCTATAAGCTCGGGATTGCAGTACTTTCGCGATACGAAAAAGTGCTTTTTTACCTCTTTTATATAAAGCTCCTTGCACTGCTCCTTGGTTACCGCAAACGGAATAACCGCGTCGGGGTTCCACTCTTTTCTCAGCTTGTCGTGAATGACCGAAGCTCCTCCGCAGTACGGGCAAAATCCCACGGCGTCGTTTGAGTCGGTGGTTATCATTTCTGCTCCGCAGTCGGGGCAAATAACGGCATAGCTGTCAAATACCTGAGCGGTTTCGGCGTCGTCATAAGCGCTGTCGGGCAGTGACTGCGGGTCAAAGGCGTTACGGCAGTGGTCGCACACGGTTTTTTGCGAAGCAATGTCAAACCGAAGTCCCGAACCGCAGGACGGGCAATGAATCATAAAATCACTTCCAGTTTTTAAAAAATATACAGTTTAATAATATCATAGGCGGCGTGTATTTTCAATTGTTTTATTTCAAATTTAACTTGATTCATTTATTGAAAATCACAGGCGATTATGTTATAATTGAAAAGATAATTATAAGAAGGTGATTTTATGGCTGACAAAACCGTCAGAACCAGGTTTGCGCCCAGCCCGACGGGCTTTATGCACGTGGGCAACCTGAGAACCGCGCTGTATGAATATCTTACGGCAAAGTCGCAGGGCGGCAAATTTATTTTAAGAATCGAGGATACCGACCAGGTGCGTCTTGTTGAGGGCGCGGTCGATTTTATTTACAACACACTAAAGCTTGCGGGACTCCGGCACGACGAAGGTCCGGACGTCGGCGGTGATTACGGTCCCTATGTTCAAAGCGAGCGCAAGGAAATGTATTTGCCCTATGCCGAACAGCTAATTAAGGAAGGCAAGGCTTACCGCTGCTTCTGCTCAAAGGAAAGGCTCGAAAAAATCCAGAGCGAAACCGTAGGCGGCGGCTATGACCGTCACTGCCGCGATTTGCCCCAGGAGGAGATCGACAGGCTTCTCGCTCAGGGTACGCCCTATGTTATCCGTCAAAAGATGCCCGTTGAGGGAAGCACAACCTTTACCGATGCGGTTTTCGGCGAAATCACTGTTGAAAACAGCGAGCTCCAAGACCAAATTTTGATCAAGACCGACGGATACCCCACCTATAACTTTGCCAACGTGATCGACGACCACACAATGGGGATCACCCACGTTGTAAGAGGCTCGGAATACCTAAGCTCAACGCCGAAGTACAACCTGCTTTACGAAGCCTTCGGCTGGGAAATCCCTACCTACATCCACCTTCCGCTGATCATGGGCAAGGACAGCGACGGCAACATATCAAAGCTTTCAAAGCGCCACGGCTCAACCGGCTTTTACGACCTGATCAAGGAGGGCTACCTTCCGCAGGCAATAATAAATTACATTGCCCTGCTGGGCTGGTGCCCCAAGGACAATCAGGAAATCTTCACTCTCGGCGAGCTCGAAAAGGCGTTTTCAACCGACGGTATCAGCAAATCTCCGGCAGTGTTCGATTACGACAAGCTCAGTTGGTTCAACGGCGAGTACATCAAGGCTATGACTCCCGAGGAGTTTACTAAGGAAGCTATGCCGTATTACAGGCAGGTTTTCGGCGACAGGGAAATGCCCTTCATTAAGTTTGCCGACATCCTCCAAAAGCGCACAACGCGCTTCACCGAAATTCCCGAAAAGCTTGACTTTTTTGCCGAGCTCCCCGAATACGGCAAGGATTTGTTCGTAAACAAAAAGAGCAAAACCAACCTTGAAAACGCGCCCGTTGTTTTAAAGGAAGCTTACGAAAGGCTGAAGGCTCTGCCGTCGTGGGACGCGGACTCGATCCACGACTGCCTGATCAACATGGCAAAGGAAAAAGAGCTTAAAAACGGCACGGTTATGTGGCCTGTCAGAATTGCCGCGGCGGGAAAAACAGTTACACCCGGCGGCGCGATCGAAATTCTTGACATTTTGGGCAGAGATGAATCCCTTGCAAGACTCGAAAAGGGTTTGGAAATTTTAAACCAATAAATATGTTATAATCTCTGCAACGCAAACAATCAGTGCGTCATAATATAACTTTCACGAAACTCAGCGTTTCACGGCACTTACATAAAAACAAAAATGAGGAACAATACTATGGCTGAAAAAAATACAAATGAAGTTACGAACGGCAACTTTATTCACGATTTTATTGACGAGGATATTGCCGAGGGCGGCAGATACGAGGGAAAACGCGTTCACACCCGTTTTCCTCCCGAGCCCAACGGATACCTTCATATCGGTCACGCAAAGGCGGTTTGCATTAACTTCGGCACAGCCGAAAAATACAACGGCATTTGCAACCTGAGAATGGACGACACCAATCCCACAAAGGAAGACGTTGAATACGTTGACGCAATCAAAGAGGACATTGCGTGGCTGGGCTTTAGCTGGGACGACCGTTTTTATTACGCGTCCGAATATTTTGAGCAGATGTACGGCTTTGCCGTTGAGCTTATCAAAAAGGGACTTGCCTATGTGTGTGAGCTTACTCCCGAGCAGGTTCGCGAATACCGCGGCGACACTCAAACTCCGGCAAAATCTCCGTTCCGCGACCGGCCTGTTGAGGAAAGCCTCGACCTGTTCGAGCGTATGCGCAAGGGTGAATTTGCCGACGGAACAATGACACTGCGCGCAAAAATCGACCTTGCGTCGGGCAACTTCAATATGCGCGACCCGGTTATTTACCGCATCAACAGGCTTCACCACCACCGCACGGGCGATGAATGGTGCATTTATCCGATGTACGACTTTGCACACCCCATCGAGGACGCTCTCGAGGGAATCACCCACAGCCTATGCTCGCTTGAGTTTGAGGCTCACCGTCCGCTTTACGACTGGGTGATCGACAATATTTCTGCTCCGGCAAAGCCCAGACAGATCGAGTTCGCGCGTCTTGGAATCAACAACACAGTAATGAGCAAGCGCAAGCTCAGAGAGCTTGTTGAAAACAACCACGTTGACGGCTGGGACGATCCCAGAATGCCCACGCTGTGCGGACTGCGCCGCCGCGGCTACACTCCGAAATCGATCCGCTCCTTCATTGACCAAATCGGAGTTTCAAAGGTCAACTCAATTGTTGAGTACAGCTTTTTGGAGCATTGTCTGCGCGACGATTTAAACGAAACCGCCGAGAGAACAATGTGTGTTCTCCGCCCCGTAAAGCTCGTTATTACGAACTATCCCGAGGGTAAAACCGAGGAATTCGAGGTCGAAAACAACCCCAACCGCCCCGAGGACGGCACGCGCACCGTAACATTCTCGCGCGAATGCTGGATCGAAGCGGACGACTTTATGGAGGTTCCCTTCAAAAAGTATCAAAGACTCTACCCCGGCAACGAGGTAAGGCTTAAATCTACATATATTGTAAAATGCACAGGCTGCAAAAAGGACGACGACGGTAACGTAACTGAGGTTTACGCCGAATACGATCCCGAAACCCGCGGCGGCAACACTCCCGACGGACGCAAGGTGCGCGGTACGATCCACTGGGTAGACGCGAACAATTACGCTGACGCCGAGGTAAGGCTTTACGACAATCTTTTCACCGTGCCCGATCCCGACGCCGGCGACCGCGACTTCCTCGATTACCTCAATCCGGAATCGTTGGTCGTGCTCAAAAACTGCAAGGCTGAAAAGAACCTTGAAACAGCAGCCGCGCCCAAAAGCTTCCAGTTTATGCGCCTTGGTTACTTCTGCGTTGACAGCCGCGACAGCAAGCCCGGTCATCTTGTGTTTAACCGCAGCGTAAGCTTAAAGGACGGCTTTAAAAAGAAATAATTCAGACCTAAAAAATTAAACATATGAAAAATGTATTAGTCACAGGCGGCTCGGGCGGAATCGGTACGGCAATGTGCGTAGGCTTTGCCCAAGCCGGTTACAATGTTATCGTTCACTGCAACAGCAAAAAGGAGCAGGCACAAAATCTCGCAAAGGTTCTTCATGAAAGCTACGGGGTTAAGGCTTTCGCGGTTCAGGCGGATGTTGCCGTCAGACAGCAGGTGTGCCGTATGTTTGACGAAATCGAAGAAAACTTCGGCTCGCTTTACGCGATCGTCAACAACGCCGGAATCGCTCAGCAAAAGCTTTTTACCGATCTTACCCGGGACGACTGGGATCGCATGATGTCGGTCAACCTCGGCGGCGTTTTCAACTGCACCCAAGAGGCGGTCAAAAGATTTATGCTGCCAAATCACAGCGGAGTTGTGCTCAATATCAGCTCAATGTGGGGGCAGACAGGCGCGTCCTGCGAGGTTCACTACAGTGCGGCAAAGGCAGGCGTGATCGGATTCACAAAGGCGCTTGCCAAGGAGCTCGGACTGTCGGGGATCCGCGTAAACTGCATTGCTCCCGGCGTTGTAATGACCGGCATGATGAGCGGCTTTGACGAAGAAACCGTTAACGCCCTCAGGGAGGAAACTCCGCTGAACACCCTTGGTTCGCCGAAGGATATTGCCGACGCGGCGGTGTTTTTGTTTTTGGGTGTAAACGGCGGCTTTATAATTTGAATCATTGATTTAAGGGGAGGCGGCAACCGCTTCCCCTGCGTTTACAGTGCTTTGCCGGCAAAATATCAGCAGCCGCAGAAGCTGTGCGTGAATCCGGGGCATACCGCGGGGTTAAACACTATTACACTTTAAAACTATTAACCGCAAATCAACAAAACATACTCAGGCAACGGGGGAGGACAATGGAAAAATACCACAGACAAAGCAGCTTCGCCGGCGAACACATTGAGCTGCTGAAAAAACACATTCTGTTTACCGGACTTGACGGCGAACAGCTTATACGTTTCCTTGAATTTGCCCGCCCTTACTTTATCGAGCTTGAGGAAGGCCAATCGATAAGGTTGTCAAACGAGTTTTCTAACCACATCGGCGTGGTGTTTTCGGGGCAAATAATTATTTACGGAATAGATTATTCGGGCAACAAGCTGCTGCATAATTCTGTGGGCAACACCGAAAGCAGCGGCACCCTGTTTTCGATCCTCGACTACCGCAGCACCCTTGTTGAGGTTGAGGCGAAAGTACACAGTCTGATGCTGATGATCAACCGCAGCGAGATTTATTCGGCAAGCGAAGAGCTGGCTGTGATCCAGCATCGCATACTTGTTAATCTTATTGAGTCGCAGAGGAATATGTTCAACGATCTTTCGTGCCACCTTTACTGCCTGTGCCAGCGTAGCATACGCGACAAAATCCTTAAATTTTTGCATTTTTGCGTTGAAAGCTATCATTGCTACGAGTTCGATATTCCGTTTTCGCGCGATGATTTGGCGTATTATCTTGCCGTTGACCGCGCGTCGCTGTCGCGTTCGCTCAGCGCGTTGAAAGCCGAGGGAATAATCGACTACCGTAAAAATCACTTTAAGGTATTGACAACCAAGTATTTTAAGTACGACGGAGAGGGTTTGGGCATATGACAAAAAGAACCCTGAAAAGGGCGTTTAAGGACAGCTTGCCGATTTTGGCTGGCTACCTCGCGCTGGGCATGGGCTTCGGCGTAATGCTGCAAAGCAAGGGCTACAGCTTTTGGTGGGCAATATTAATGAGCTGCACCATGTTTGCCGGTTCGGGACAGTATGCGGGCGTTGACTTTTTGGCGAGCGGCGCGTCAATTCTTACCACCGCCGTTATGACCTTTATCATAAACGCGCGCCACTTTTTTTACGGCTTTTCCCTGCTTGACAAATACAAGGGAGCCGGTATTTTAAAGCCCTACATGATTTTCGGGCTGACCGACGAAACCTATTCTATTGTATGCTCAGCCAAGCTTGAAGACGGCATAAATCCCAAAAAATACTACTTCTTTTTAACCGCGCTCAACCACTGCTACTGGATAACGGGATGTACTCTCGGCGCTGTTCTGGGCGAGTTTTTGCCGTTTGACAGCAAGGGAATCGACTTTGCCATGACCGCGCTTTTTATTGTGATAATGGTTGAACAGTGGATGAGCACAAAGGAGCACCTGCCTGCGCTTTTAGGCGTGGCAACAACCGTTGTCTGCCTTATTATATTCGGAGCCGATATGTTCATTATCCCGAGTATGGTTCTGATAGCAACCGAGCTGCTTTTGTTCCGCAAAAAGCTTGATAAAACCTCGAAAGCTGACGAAAGCGGGGTGGGCGGCAATGATTGACGTAAAGCATTCGCTCATCCTCGTGGCGGTAATGGCGGCAATAATGGCGTTTTTGCGTTTTTCACCGTTCATTGCGTTCCCCGAGGGAAGAAAAAGGCCGAAGGTAGTAACATATTTGGGCAGTGTTTTGCCATATGCTGTAATAGGTATGCTTGTAGTCTACTGCTTCAAGGGCGTCAGCGTATTCAGTTATCCGTGGGGAATCCCCGAGCTTCTTGCGTCGCTTTTGGTGCTCGGGCTGCATGTGTGGCGAAGGAACACCCTTATAAGCGTGTTTTCCGGCGTTGCCTTTTACATGGTACTGGTTCAGCTTGTATTTAAATAGAGGTATTTTATGAGCATTTGGGAGATTATTGTTATAGGAATAGGTCTTTCGATGGACGCTTTTGCGGTGTCGGTCTGCAAGGGACTGTCGGTAAGAAAAATAAAGCCGAAGCACAGCCTTATCGCAGGCGCGTACTTCGGTGGCTTTCAGGCGTTGATGCCTGTTATCGGATGGCTTTTGGGCAAGCAGTTTGAGTCGCTTATAAAAAGCTTTGACCATTGGATCGCCTTTGTTTTGCTTGCTTTGATCGGAGCAAATATGATTCGCGAGGCTTTTTCGGACGACGAAAAACAAAGCGACTCCTTTTCGCCCAAAACGATGCTTCCTCTCGCGGTGGCAACAAGCATCGACGCGCTTGCCGTGGGCGTAACCTTCGCTTTCCTCGATGTTTCGATCGTTCCTGCCGCGCTGTGTATCGGCGTAACAACCTTTGTTCTTTCCGCCGCCGGAATACGGGCAGGCTCGGTTTTCGGAGCAAGGTTTCAGTCAAAAGCAGAAATCGCCGGAGGAATCGTACTGATTTTAATGGGCGTAAAAATCCTCATCGAGCACCTCTTCTTCGGCGGCTGATTTTTTACTTCGCGTTCTTTCTGCCGGTTGTTTGATAATGTCGGCGTATCGCGAGTAAGAATAGAAATATCAAGACATTTAACTGTTTCTTGTTTTCCGGACAGTAAAATTTTAGGGGAAGTCCTCGCGGCTTCCCCTTAACTATGCGCCGTAACAGCTGCATTTATCTAAACATACGCGTTAAAAACTCCGTTCAGTCCCGAAAAGCTCATAACCGAAATTACCCCTGACACATCGCTGAGCTTTTGACTGCGGTCAGATGTCAGCCAGTGCTGATAAACCGACAGCATTCCGCTGAACACAAAGTCCAATGCAATGTCGGCAACTCTGCTTTCAAGCTCAATTTGACCGAGCATGGCGTCTTTGGTTTTTTCTTTAAGCAGCTCAATTATCGAGGACGCAAGCTCTTGGTTGCCGCTCATGGTAAAAACATATCCGAAAAACTCGGGATCGGATTCAACAAGAGTTGTCATTCGTTTAAGCAGCTGATCGGCTCTGTTCATATTGTGTTCAAATTTTACGCCCTTAAGAATTTGAGCGTAGCTTTCGCTTATCTCAACAAGCATGTCGTCCGCGACCTGATAAACCCCCGAATAATAGTTATAAAAGGTTTTTCGGTTGATTTTAGCCTCGCGCGACAGCTCGGTAACGGTAATGTCGTTAATATCCTTTTTTGTCAGCAGCTTGGCAAAGGCGTTGCGTATTGCGCGGCGGGTTTTAATTACACGCAGATCATTCAAATTGGGCAGGGTTTTCATTTCGTCCTCCGTTCGACAAATTAACTTTTTATTCTACAAATTTCTACAACTTTTTAAGTTTATGGGTATTATACCACAAATAATAGATTTTATGTTTCTTATTATACAATATAGGAGCAAAAAGTATATGACATTTTCTCGTTTTTATTGTATTATTTATAAGTAAAACTATGTTTTGTATTCAATATTAAGGGTGATACCATGCCAAACTCTTATTTAAGCGGCGATCTTTTTTTCAATATGCTGAAAGGCGGCGCCGCTAATTTAAGCAAAAACTCTCAAACGGTTAACGATCTCAATGTGTTTCCTATCCCCGACGGCGACACGGGTGACAATATGCTGCTCACAATCGAAGCCGGTGTACGCGCGCTTGAAGGAGCGCGAGGTTTGCCGCTTTGCGAAGCCGCCGGCGCGGCGTCGGGCGGAATGCTGCTTGGCGCAAGGGGAAATTCGGGCGTAATACTCTCAAGGATATTCGCCGGTCTTTCAAAAGGGCTGGAGTGTTTCGAACAGGCAGATGTTAAATCGCTTTCGGCAGCGTTTAACCGGGCTGTTGAGGAAGCCTACGGAGCGGTTTCAACGCCTGTTGAGGGCACAATACTTACCGTTTTAAAGGACGGCGTAGCTTATGCCGACGCTCAGCTTGACGGCAACAGCACCGTTGACAGCTACATTTACTGCTTACTCAAGGAATTTAAGCTTTCGCTCGACCGCACCCCCGACCTGCTCGACGTGCTTAAAGAGGCAGGCGTTGTGGACAGCGGCGGCGCCGGACTTATCTATATTTTCGAGGGTATGAAGGATGTGCTCGAGGGAGGAACCGCCAAACACAAGGTCAGCGAAGCTTCTGCGGGACGACGCGTTAACCTTGACGCGTTCACCGAGGACAGCGTGCTTGAATTCGGCTATTGCACCGAATTTTTGCTAAGGCTTCAAAACAGCAAGACCGACCTGGCGTCTTTTGATTTAAACCGGCTGATCGATTACCTTAACAGCGTAGGCGACTCGGTTGTGGCATTTCGCGAGGGCAGCATTGTAAAGGTTCACGTTCACACCAAAAAGCCGGGCGATATTTTCAACCATTGCCAGCAGTACGGCGAGTTTTTGACGACTAAAATGGAAAATATGACCTTGCAGCACAACGAAATCCACAAGTCCCCGGAATTTGTGCCAAAGGTGACAAAACCGCACAAGCATTATGCCGTTGTAAGCGTAGCGGCAGGCGGCGGAATAAAAGAAACCTTTTTGTCGCTGGGCTGTGACTGTGTTGTTGACGGCGGTCAAAGCATGAACCCCTCCGCCGAAGATTTTCTTGACGCGTTCAAAAGTCTTAACGCCGATGTGATTTTTGTTTTTCCCAACAACAGCAACATTATTCTTACGGCAAACCAGGCGGCTCAGCTTTACAACGAAGCAGACGTGCGTGTAATCAACAGCAAAACCATAGGCGAAGGCTACGCGGCAATTTCAATGATGGACACCTCGTCAAACGACACCGACGCGATCATTTCATCGCTTGATGAAATCATAAGCGGAGTTGTTACCGGCAGCGTGTCAAAGGCTATCCGCAGCACCGAGCTTGACGGAATCAAGGTTGTAAAGGATGATTTTATCGGCTTTGCCGGCGATAAAATATATACCGACTCCCCAAGCCGCAACACCGCCGCGCTTGAGCTTGTAAGCGCTTTGGGTGTAAAAAATTATGACATTTTGCTTGTTGTGTGCGGTCAGGACGCTCCAAAGGAAGAAACCGCCGCGCTTTACAAGCAGCTTAAAGCCGATTACCGCAGACTTGAAATTGTTATGATTGACGGCGGACAGCCGGTTTATGATTATATACTGATTTTGGAATAAGGAGATTATTATGAGACCGATTAAAATTATGACCGATTCATGTTCTGATTTGCCAAAGGATCTACGCGAAAAATACGGAATAGAATATTTTAAGATGAATACCGTTCGCGATGGCAAGCAAACCCCGGCAAGCCTTGACTGGGAGTATTTCAGCCCAAGCGAGCTTTACGATACAATACGCGACGGCAACAGGGTCACAACTACCCAGGTGCCCGAAACAGAGTTTGAACGCGGCTTTCGCGAAGCTCTTGAACAGGGCTTTGACGTGGTTTATGTTGCCTGCGCAAGCAAGATGTCGGGCTCGGTTTTGACAGGCTCACACGTTGCCGAAAAGCTTGAAAAGGAATTTGACGGCGCAAAAATTTACTGCATAGATTCCCTGAACGCCTGCATGGGCGAGGGCATGCTCGCAATCAAAGCGGCAGAGCTCAGGGACGAGGGCAAAACCGCCAAACAAATTTTTGACGAGGTAAGCGCGGTAAGAAACAACGTAAACCAGTTTGTTACCGTTCATAATCTGAACGCTTTAAGGGCGGCAGGCAGGGTTACCGGCTCGTCGGCGTTTTTCGGCAATCTGCTGGGAGTTAAGCCGATTATTGTTTCGGACAAGACCGGCAACAACATTCCGATCAAAAAGGTAAAGGGCAGGGTAAACTCGATTGAGGAAATTGTAAACCTCACCGCCGAAGCGATAGAAAACCCCGAGGAACAAACAATTTATGTTTTCCACTCCGACTGTGCCGAAGAAGCCGAGGAAACCGCCAAGCTCCTGCGTGAAAAAATAAACTGCAAGGACACCTATGTGGGCTACATCGGACCGATTATCGGCGCGTCGATCGGAGCCGACGCTCTGGCGATATTTTCATTCGGGAAAAATGTTGAAAGGTTTTCGCAGTAATGGCAGTATTGTTTATTATTTCGGCAGTTGTTTCGTACCTGTTGGGCGGCATAAACGGAGCGATTATTCTTTCAAAGCTTGTGTATCATGACGACATTCGCAACTACGGCAGCCACAATCCGGGTTTTACAAATTTTAAGCGTGTTTACGGCAACAGCGCCGTAACTTGGTCGGTAATGCTGATTGACATTCTGAAAACCGCCGTGCCGGTATTTTTAACGGCGTGGATTGCAGGCGCGTTTTTTGACAATTGGCAGCTCGGCGCGCAGTTTTCGGGCTTCTTTTGTATGATAGGCCACTGCTTCCCGGTGTGGTACGGCTTCAAGGGCGGCAAGGCGTTCATTACGGGCTTTACCACCATTTGGTTTGTAGACTGGCGAATGACGCTTATCGCAATGGCGGTGTTCTTTGTGCTGCTTTTCACGCTCAAATATATGTCGGTCGCCTCATGCTCGGCGGCAGCGGTTTGTCCCCTTGCTCTGGCGTTTCTCGGTTACTCAAGCATTTGGGTTGAGCTTATTGCGATCGCGGCGGCGCTGCTTGTCATAGTCCGCCACTACCCCAATTTTATCAAGCTGAAAAACGGCACCGAGTCCAAGTTCAGCCTGAGCAGCAAATAATTGATTGCAAATATATTCAACTTGTGTTATCATTAAGGCAGATTGATGAGGTGAACGCTATGACTCCCGAGGAAAAGCACAGAAAAAAACGCTACAATTCCTACGCCGTTATGATTTTGGGCGTAATAATCCTAATACTGGGCTTTACGGTTTTATACCACTATCTTGTTGTAGTGCTGGGAATGCTGGTGCTGTTCGCGGGGTTTATCTACAAATCAAAGGTAGACCGCAAATACCGCGAGGAAGTCAGCCAAATCACCGAGGTTCCCGAAATCGACTTTTCCGCCATGGAATACAGATATCAGGATGAAGATAAAAAATCCGAATAGAACAGGGATAATTTAAGGGAGGCGTTCGCCTCCCTGTATTTTATATGCAGCGCTAATCCATATAAGCGCCAAAGTTAAAGGGAAGCCGCAACAGCTTCCCTAAAATCATTCTGAATTTCTACACGTTCGGAAACAGCTTATAAATTTTCAGCAAGCCGTTTTCCGTCTTGCCCAACCCGAGAAAATCTCCGCTTTTGTTTTTTACGCGGAAAATTTCCCCTTCGGCACTGCCGGCGGTTCTCAGGGCGGTTCTGGCAATATCGAGCGCTCCGCCGTTCGAGAAGCGCCTTGCCTGAGCGTCCGAAACAGTCAGCCCGGCATAACCGGAAAACAGGCTTTCAACCGGACGCACAACGCTTTTGACCTCCCCGCTTGCGGCAAGGTCTTTTAATTTGTCAAGCGTTACACATTCGTCGATCGAAAATCCGCAGGCAGAGGTTCTTCTCAACGCTGTCATAACCGCGCCTGTGCCCAAAGCCCTGCCTATATCATCTGTTATCGTGCGTATGTATGTGCCTTTTGAGCACATTACTTTAATAGTGCCTTCCTGAGATTGTTCGTCAAAACCGGTCAGGCTGAGCTCATAAACCGTGACGGTTCGAGCCTCGCGCTCAATCTCAATGCCCTTTCTGGCAAGGTCATAAAGCCTTTGACCGTCCTTTTTTATCGCGGAATACATCGGAGGAACCTGTAGGATCTCTCCCGAAAAACGGGGCAGTATCCCTTCGATTTCGGCTTTTGTAACCTTGCTTTCCGTTTGTGAGGTTTGGCTGCCCCAAATATCAAGCGTGTCGGTCGTAAGCCCCAGCTTAAAGCTCGCGGTGTACGCCTTGTCATGGTTCGGAATAATGTCCTGAGCTTTTGTGGCACAGCCGAGCAGTACGGGTAAAACTCCCGTGGCGTTCGGGTCGAGCGTGCCTGTATGACCTGTTTTGCGCTGTCCCGTAAGCTTTCTTACAACCGCGATCACGTCAAACGAGGTAAAGCCTTCGGGCTTGTCGATCAGCATAACGCCGTTCATATAAAGTCCCCGATTTCCGCAATCAGCCTTGCCTTTGCCTCTTCAAGACTTCCCTTCACTGTGCAGCCTGCCGCGGCAGCGTGACCGCCGCCTCCGAAGCGCGCGCAAAACTCGGCGGCGTTAACATGGCTGTCGCTGCGAACCGAAACCTTAAAGCCGCCTTCGTCGCGTTCGCGCATGGTAATTCCGACCATCACGCCCTCGATTTGACGGGGGATAGAAGCAAGCCCTTCAAGCTCGTCATCACCGACGCCAAGCTTGTTTTTCATTTCGCGGGTAACGCTGATTATGGCGCACCTGTCGGCGCAGCAATACTCGATCGTATCGTAAATTTCGCGTTCAAGCGCGATTTTCTTTTTGGTTTTTGTTTCAAACATAACCTTGTTGATAAACACGTTGTCGGCGCCCAGCTCAAGCAAATCCGCCGCGATCCTCAGCGTATCGGCGGTGGTGTTTGTGTAGCGGAAGCAGCCTGTGTCGGTTGAAACGCCGGTGTACAGGCAGTCGGCAATCTGTTTGGTTATGTCGATATTCATCAGGCGGAAAAGCCTGTAAAGAATTTCGCAGTTTGCCGCGGCGTCAGCCTCAACGTGCTTAAGCGGAGCTTCGATCCTGTTGATTGCGTGGTGGTCAACACACAAATCAATCCTGCCGCTGTAGCGCTCTCTGTTGCAGCCCAAAAGCTGTTCCGACGCAATATCAACGCTTACAACCGTCCGCGCGTCAAAGCTTTGCTGTTTAACGCCGTTGAGCAAAAACTCAAAATCCTTTGGAAGGTTGGTGGTGATTACCCTCGCGTTTTTTCCGAGCTGCTGCAGCGCGAGGCAAAGCGCGTAACCGCTGCCAAGCGTGTCGCCGTCCGGATAGGCGTGGGTAAGAATTTCATAATTGTCGTTTTGTTTTAAAAAATCAGCGACCTTTTCAAGACTCATCGGTTTCGTCCCCGCTTTCGGAAATGTCAAGGCTGTTTAAAATTCTGCTGATGTTCGCGCTGTATTCAATGCTGTCGGTAGCCTCAAAAATCAGCTCGGGAACATGACGCAGCCTGAGCCTGCGGCCAAGCTCGCGGCGGATATATCCGCTTGCGCTCTTTAAGCCCCTGACAGCCTGCTTTGCCGCGTCAAGCCCTTCCATTGCGCTGACCTTGACGGTGCAGTATGAAAGGTCGTTGGTTACCTCAACACGCACCACAGACAAAAATGACTTGGTAACGCGCGGGTCTTTAAGCTCGCGGAAGACAGCTGTAAGCTCGCGCTTAATGTCCTCCGTAGTTCGTTCAATTCTGTGACCTGCCATTTCTTCTCCTTTTTTCGCAACTCAGTCGCGGTACTCCTCTATCGTATAAACCTCGAACATATCGCCTTCCTTAAGGTCGTTGAACTTAGCGAGTCCGATACCGCACTCATAGCCCTCCTTAACCTCTTTAACGGCGTCCTTAAAGCGCTGGAGCGAAGCAATGGAATCCTCGGCGATAACGATTCCGTCGCGGATAACCCTTACGCCGCCGTCGCGGATGATCTTGCCGCTCTTGACATAGGAGCCCGCGATTGTGCCGACAGACTTGATCTTGATAACATTGCGGCACTCTGCCATACCGAGTACAACCTCGCGTGTTTTTGGAGCGAGCATACCCTTCATAGCTGCTTCAATTTCGTTTATGCAATCGTAAATTACGCTGTACAGACGCATATCAACGCCGGAACGTTCTGCATGATCGCTTGCGACCGAATCGGGACGAACGTTGAAGCCTACGATAATTGCCGACGAAGCCTCGGCAAGCATAACGTCGCTTTCGTTGATAGCTCCGACCGCGCCGTGAATTACGTTTACTCTTACTTCTTCGTTTGAAAGCTTTTCAAGCGACTGCTTTACAGCCTCTACCGAGCCCTGAACGTCAGCTTTTACAATGATCTGAAGCTCCTTAACCTCGCCGAGCTTAAGCTGATCGAAGAGGTTGTCGAGCGTAACCTTGGTTTGAGCGTTAAATATTTCTTCCTTTTTGGCGGATTTTCTCTGTTCAACAAGCGTGCGCGCAAGACGTTCGTCCGAAACCGCGTCGAAAACGTCGCCGCCGGTGGGAACCTCGTCAAGTCCCGTGATCTCAACGGGAACCGAAGGACCTGCCTCGTGAACGCGTTCGCCCTTGTCATTTGTCATAACTCTTACTCTGCCCACGCTTGTGCCGGCAATAATTGTGTCGCCCTTGTGAAGTGTTCCGTTCTGTACAAGAACCGTGGCAACGGGACCTCTGCCCTTGTCAAGACGCGCCTCGATTACCGTACCCTTTGCAGCACGGTCGGGGTTTGCCTTTAGCTCCTTCATCTCGGCAACAAGAGTTACCATCTCGAGCAGGTCGTCAAGTCCTTCCTTTGTCTTTGCCGAAACGGGAATGCAGGGGGTGTCGCCGCCCCATTCCTCGGGAACAAGCTCATATTCGGTGAGCTGCTGCTTAACCTGTTCGGGATTCGCGCCCACCTTATCCATCTTGTTGATCGCTACGATAACCGACACTCCGGCTGCCTTTGCGTGGTTGATAGCCTCAACGGTCTGGGGCATAATGCCGTCGTCAGCAGCGACAACAAGAATAGCAATGTCGGTAACCTGGGCTCCGCGTGCTCTCATTGTGGTGAAGGCTTCGTGTCCGGGGGTGTCAAGGAAGGTAATGGGCTTGCCGTCGATCTGAACGCGGTACGCGCCGATGTGCTGTGTAATGCCTCCTGCTTCTCCCGCGGTAACGTTGGCATGGCGGATCGCGTCAAGAATCGAGGTTTTGCCGTGGTCAACGTGTCCCATAACTACAACAACGGGCGCTCTGCCAACGAGGTTTGCCTCGTCGTCCTCGCTGTCGTCAATAAGCTTTTCTTCAATTGTAACAACAACCTCTTTTTCGACCTTTGCATGGAACTCCATAGCGATAAGCGACGCTGTGTCAAAGTCGATTGTGTCGGTCGCGGTAACCATTGTTCCCATAAGGAAAGCCTTTTTTACAACCTCGGCGACAGTAGCCTTAAGGCGCAGCGCAAGCTCGTTAACGGTGATTTCCTCGGGGATTTCAACGGTTATCGGCTTTTGCTTGCGTTCAAGCGCGATCCTCTTCAGACGTTCTGCTTCGGTCTCGCGTTTGCCCTGGCGTCTGCCGCGCTGCTTTTGCGCGCGGTTTGAGAATTTTTGTTTTTTGGTAGTGTGATCGCGGTCAGTGCTGCGCGACTTTGAGGTGCCGCTTGCCAAATCGTCATACTTTGAGTTGTAGCGTTCAACGTCAATGTTGGTCGCTCTGGTGTCGATAACCCTGCGCTTGCGCTGAACCGACTGGTGCGGCTTGTCGTTCGGCTGCTGTTCGGCAGGCTGCTTTTTAGGCGCGGCAGGCTGTTGCTTTTCGGGCTTTTTGGGCTCGATGGATTTTTCTTCCTTTGCCTTTGGTTCTTCCTTCTTTTCCTCCTTGGGCTGTTCGGGAGCCGCGTCAAGCTTGTCGTTGCGCGCCGAAAAATAAGCGTCAAGGTTTTCAACCTTGTTTTCCTGTGTAATAACGTCGAAAATCATGTCGAGCTCGTTTTCGGAAAGCGCTGTCATTGTCTTTTTATTTACTCCGCAGTATTTGCTGAGGATTTCCGTAATTTTCTTATTCTGTACTCCCAAGTCAGTTGCTACATCTTTAACCTTGTATTTTATCATGTAATTCTCCTCCCTTGTGCTGTCTGATATATGTGAAACCGGTTATTTTCCGGTGTTTTCGGCTTCGATCATCTGCCTTAGCTTTGCGGCAAAGCCGTTGTCGTCAACCGACGCTACTCCGCAAAGCTTGCCGACCGCAAAGCTCAGTTCCTCTTTGGTGCGGTTGAGCATAACCGCGCTTACGCCGCAGTCCCGGGCTGCGTTTAATACGGGCTTTAAGCTGTTCCGGGAAAAATCCGAGGCGTAAATAATAAGCTGAGAGCTTCCGTTTTGTGCCGACTGGATCGCGCTTTCGGCTCCTATAACAAGCTTTTTGGCGCGGCGGCAGATTCCGAGAAACGATAGAATTCTGTCGTTCATTTTATCACCTTATTCGCTTTGGTTAAGCTCAAGACTCATGCGGTCGTAAACCTCTTCGGGGATCTTGCAGCTCAGCGAGCGTTCAAAGCGCCTTGCCTTTCTTGCAAGCTCAAAGCACTTCGGGTTTTTGCAAACATAAGCGCCGCGTCCCGAAGCCTTGCCTGTCAAATCAAGGCTAACCTCGCCGCCGCATATTACCTCGCCGTTTTCGCCGCGCTTTTCGGGCGACTTAACAACCCTTATAAGCTCGCGTTTTGGCTTCATTTCGCCGCAGCCCGTGCATTTTCTGAGCGGTATCTTTTTCATTATTCTTCCGCCGCTTCTTCCGTATTTTCTTCGGCCGCGTCTTCTGTTGTTTCCTCGACAGCTTCTTCTGCAGCCTCTTCGGTTACCTCTTCAGCCGGTTCTTCCGTTGGCTCCTCAACGGCTTCTTCCGGTTCTCCGGCGGTCTTTACGGGCTCGTCGTCCTCATCCTCGCCGTAAAATCCGCTTTCGGGGCGAATGTCAATTCTCCATCCGGTAAGCCTTGCGGCAAGGCGCGCGTTCTGACCTTTGTTACCGATAGCCAGCGACAGCTGACCGTCGGGAACGGTGGCCTTGCAGCTTTTGTTTTCCTCGTCGATAATGTCAACCTTAAGAACGGTAGCGGGTGACAGGGCAGCGGAAATGTACTTTTCGGGTTCTTCGCTGTATTCGATTATGTCGATTTTCTCACCGCCGAGCTCCTCAACAATTTTGTTAACCCTTGCGCCCTTGGGACCTATGCAGGCGCCGATTGCGTCAACATCCGGATTGTTGCTGACAACCGCCATTTTTGTGCGCGAGCCTGCTTCGCGGGAAACCGACTTGATTTCAACCGTACCGTCGTAAATTTCGGGAACTTCCTGCTCAAACAGCCTTCTGACAAAGCCCGGGTGAGTACGCGAAATAATCGCGTGGGGACCGCGTTCGTTGTCCTTAACATCGGCAATGTACACCTTAACCAAATCGCCTTCCTTAAGCTCTCCGCAGCCAACCTGCTCGCCCTTGGGCAGCATAGCTTCACTTTTGCCGATTCTTATGGTGGCAATTCCCTTAACGGGATCAACGCGTTCAACAGTGGCGGTGGCAATTTCACCGAGCTTGCTCTGGAATTCAAGCAGACTCTGACCTTTTTCGCCGGCGCGGATACCCTGGCGAATAACGTTTCTTGCGGACGAAACGGCGATCCTTCCAAGTCTTTTGGGGTCGAGGGGAATTTCAATTTCATCGCCGATCTCAAACTTTTTCCTTTTGTTAATCTGCTTTGCCTCGTCAAGAGTAACCTCATAATCAGGGTCGAAAACCTCGTCAACAATGGTTTTTACGAGCTTTACGTCAAAGGTGTTTTTGTCGGGGTCAATTTTAAAAACGACGTTTTCGTTACCGCCGTAAAAATTTTTGCAGGCAATTACAATAGCTTTTTGAATTTGCTGCAGCATGTAATCCATGGGAATGTCTTTTTCTTTTTCAAACATTCTAAGGGCTTCAAATAAATCCTTGTTAGTCATTTTTCCTATCATCCTTTTCTGTTTATTTGAGTAAAATTTGTTATTAACAAATCAAGCGTCAAAGTCGTCAAGCTTGATCCAAGCGGCTTCCTTTTTGTTAAAGGTCAGGCTGTTTTCGCCGCTGTGGTCGGTAACGGTCACCATGCCCTTGTCATACGCCGTAAGCTTTCCGCCCAGCTCTCGCCCCACGCCTTCAACAGGGCGCAGCATTTTAACCATAATGTCGGCGCCGATAAACTGTTCAAAGTGGTCGTCGCGAACCAGCTCGCGCTCAATTCCGGGCGAGCTTACCTCAAGACAGTAAGCGTTTTCAATTGGGTCGAGCCTGTCGAGCGGCTCGTTTACCGCGCGCGAAACTTTTTCGCAGTCGTTGATGTCAACACCGCCGGGCTTGTCAATAAAGATACGCAAATACCAGTCCGCGCCTTCCTTAACATAACGAACGTCCCAAAGTGAAAGTCCCAAGCCGGTAACAATCGGTTCGCAAAGCTCCCATACCTTTGATACGGTAGCTCCGCCTTTGCTTTTTGCCATAAGCAACCTCCTGAATCGCAAACACAAAGGAGCGGGTTGCGCGCCCACTCCTTTACTTTAGCTTATTTACTGTAATAATTATAGCACCACGCAGCGCGGTTTGCAAGGTTTTTTTCAGATTTTAAGCCGTTTTTCGCAAATTTATATAAAGCGACAAAATTT
Organism: uncultured Ruminococcus sp.; assembly: GCA_902792105.1. Classification (GTDB taxonomy): domain Bacteria; phylum Bacillota; class Clostridia; order Oscillospirales; family Acutalibacteraceae; genus Ruminococcoides. The sequence continues at coordinate 5,230 of CADAYK010000025.1, read as the reverse complement.
TTTTAAAAAAATTTCAAAAAACATTTGAATTTTTCGGAATTATGTGTTATAATAACCGTCGGACACATAAATAGTGTTCAAAACTTTCGCTGATATAGCTCAGTAGGTAGAGTGCATCCTTGGTAAGGATGAGGTCACCGGTTCAAATCCGGTTATCAGCTCCAAAAAAGCAGTATGGTCACAGACCGTACTGCTTTTTACTTTACCCGTGCGGTTAACCGGATTTGAAGGCGACTGTGCCGAGCGCGGCGAGGTAAAAACAGTCCGGCGGACTGTTTTTAAGGAGGGCGCAGAAGATATCTTCTCCTCCCGCAAGTGAACCCATAAGGCGAGGTAGCTTTTTACCTCTCTGAACAACACAGGTTATCAGCTCAAAAAAACCGCATGAAAAGCTGTTTAAGCGTTTTCATGCGGTTTACGTTTTGTATTACAAGTATATTTATTATATTTTATTAATTACTGCTCAAAAACGGTTTTGATAAAGTCGCGCAGGGTTTCGGGCTCGTCATCATAGGGAGCAAGCTCGTCAACAACCTTCTGAATTGCCTTAAGAGCGTCGTCGGGAAGCTTGTCATAGCCGCCCTTTTCGGTGCTGAAAGCCTTGATTTCGTTTACGCGGTCGTTCATTCTTGCCTTAAGCTGGTGAACATACTTGGGATCGTTCATGTCGGGAACAAAGCCTTCCCATTCCATGATTTCGATATCGGAGAAGGGACCCCACTTCTTGAACTCAGCCTTACCCTCAACAATAGCCTCGAGGATTCCGAGGGTGTCCTTGGGCTGAACCTTTTTGCCCATGAAGTCGCCTGTGTTAACAATGTAGCAGTCAACGTTCTTTTCCTCAACCAGCTTCTTAAACTTAGCGTAGTCGTTGGCAAGAGGATAAGTTCTGAACGGGTTAGCGTAGGGAACAACAACAAGCTTGTTGGGATCAACGCCGGGAGCAAGACGCTCGGCGGAGGATCTCTTTGTCGCGAGTGTAGCGCCCATTACGGAAGCCAGCGAAGCGCCCTTAAGCTTAACAACGGGAGGAATTGTGGGATCCTTCATGATCCAGAAGATAGCGTTGACCGGAGCTTCGATTTTGTCAACGCGGTTGGGTGACCAAAGCTTTGACTTAATGGCTCTGCCGTTGCCGTTTCTGATGTCCTCGGTAACGATCTGGATCTTGCCGTCCTCGTCCAGAGTAGCCGAGCAGTTCTGAACGGTGAGCAGATACTTGTTGTCGGGGCAGCCTGTGGGATAGTCGGCTGTCTTGTCAAAGTAAGTGGGCTCGATAGCGATCGAAGCGCAGGTGTCGGTGTTGATAATGAAAGCGTCGTCGTGAAGCACCTTGATTTCGTACTTGCCGCCGTGCTTTGCGTGTGTAAGTGTTGACTTACCCGAACCCGAAAGTCCGTAAACCGAAGCAACATACTTGCTGCCGTCTTCAAGGGTGTATTCCTTCTGACCGCCGTGGCATGAAGCGTAGCCGTTGCGGTTAGCCATAGCCCAAACCATGGTGAGTGTGCCCTTCTTGTGCTCGCCGAAGTATCTCATGCCGAGAATAGCGGCGCAGTTTGTTTCGGTGTTAAAGTAGCAAAGGGTTTTCTTTGCGGGATCCGAAAGGCAGTCAAAGCTTACGCCGGGATTTTCAACGGGAGTCCACTGGGGATCCGAGAAGATGTAGATGTCGGGCTCGTTGCCGTCGGCAATGGGCTTGGACCTTTTGTACATCTTTACATAATCGTCGGACATATACTGGAAGTTGAGCATCCAGTTGTACATAATGTTTTCCTCACCCTCGGGAATAAGAAGGTGAACCTTAACCATAAATTCTTCGTCAAGGCCTGCAAAGCAGGTCGCGTGATAAAGCTTCTTGTAACGTGCGCTGTAAACCGCGTCCATAACAACCTTGTCAAGGGCTTCGCAGTCAACACCGGGTTCGCCGGCAATTCGGCGCGCGGTTGCGTAACGGCCGGTAATAGCGCCGTCGTTGAACAAAAGAACCTTTGCGTCGGCGTCAAGACCGAACTCCTCGCCGCGGTATACGGGCATATCGGTAACAATGGTTCCGGGTGAGTTTTTAGCAAGGTTATAGGCTTCCTTCAAGGTGTTAACCTTAACAACGTTGTTGCCGTAAAAGGCAGCCTCAATAATTGCTCTTGTCTTTGAGAAACCGACCTTACCCTTGCCGATTTCATTTAACGGATAATAAGCTTTTGTTGACATAAAATCTACTCCTTTATCTATGTACTTGCCAAGCCTTGCGGCACGGCTGTTGATATACAGATTAAGCCATATACAAGACTTATTATACCATTATGTATGTTAATTTGCAAGCCAAATAACAGATGTTCTGAATCATAATTTTGTAAATATTGCAAAAAAGGCGGATTATTTTTCCGTTTTGTAAAAATAATTGCGTTTTTTTACACCTGTCCTGCAAAAATCCGCCGCAAAAACGCAATTTTCCATTACCTGACCTTAAAGTGTATAAAAGTTTGTTTAATATCAATAATTGACTTAACCGAGTCGCAGTGTTAAAATAGACGCATACTTTATTATTTTTGGAGATATATTATGATTAAAAATATAAGCGCGCTTTTGCTCTGCGTTGTGCTCGGCATGTGCGTATTTGCCGGATGTTCGGACGACAACAACTCCGAAATTGTCGGAAAATGGGTTCCGACAACCGTAACGATCGGCAGCAGCACCGTGCCGTACAGCGACCTTGTCAAGGAAGGACGAGAATTCATCCTCACCTTTGAAAGCAACGGAAAATGCAAAATTATCCTCGGGGGAATCGAAAACGAAGGCGAGTTCACCTTTAACGAAACCTCGGTGGACGTTAAATACGGCGGTCAGAGCATGAAGCTTGACTACAACCAGGGTATTTTAACCCTGACCTTGAACTACAACAACGAATCGACTTCGTATATGTTCTCGAAGGTTGTTGAGGAATAAATATACATTTACAGGGGAGGCGTTTGCTTCCCTTTTGTTTTTCAGTGAAATCCCTCTGACTGCGCAGAAGAATCTTATTTTAAATTTTTGGAATAATTTTGAGCAAAAAGTATAAAAAAATGTAACTATCTGGTACATACTCTTGAAAATTTTTCAAAATTATGAGATAATATACAAGTAAAATGTAAATTTTACATATCAGAAAAAGGCGTTTGAAAGGAGGCGAGGCGGTGTTAAGTTATTATACCGTTTTGACGGCGCTGTGTTGGATGGCGCTTGGAGTACTCTGTATTCTGGTGCGTGAGAACAGCTGGATCCCCAAAAAGGACAAAACCCTATTTTATCTTACATACGCTGTGCTCGCGCTTTCGGCGTTTGCCGAGTGGCTCGGTATACAACTGAGCGGAAACCCGGACATTCCCACTTGGCTGCTGTCGCTGGTAAAGTGTTTGGATTACACGCTTACTCCCGTGGCAGGAGGAGCGGTTGTAGCGCAAATGAAGCTGCGCAACCGCTGGTACAAGGTGCTTATGGCGGTTCTTGTTTTCAATGCGGTTTTCCAGGTTGTTGCATGCTTCAATCAGTGGATGATAACAATCGACGAAAACAATAATTATTCGCACGGTCCGCTGTACGGCGTATATATGGGCGTTTACATTGCGGTTATTGTTCTGACGGCAGTTGAGTTTCTGTTGTTCAGCTTGTCTTACCGCAAGCAAAACCGGGCTTCGCTTTTTTCGGTTTTCATACTTGTAATAATCGGAATTGCCATGCAGGAGATATTGGGCAGCGAATTCAGAACGGCGTATGTGGCGCTTACAATAGCGGTAGGACTTATGTTTATCCATTACGCCGAATTCTATATGATGACGGCGGACGACCGCATACAAAGCCAGCACAGGCAATTGATGAAGGACGCGCTGTGCGGAGTGTACAGCCGCTATGCCTATGAGAAAGACATCGAGAAGTTCAGCAAGGCGAAACAGCTTTCGCCAAGCTTCACCGCTTTTGTGTTTGACATCAACGGACTTAAGGAAGTCAACGACAACTTGGGACACGACGCCGGCGACGAGCTGATTATCGGCGCCGCAAAATGCATAGAAAAGGTTAAAGGAAACTCCGGCAGGTGCTACCGAACCGGCGGCGACGAGTTTGTGGTTTTGACAAAAACGGAAAGGGAACAGGCTGAAAGCATTCCCGTGCGCTTGCAAAAGGAAACCGAAAAGTGGTCAATGGAAAGGCAGGATTTATCTTTGCATATAGCATCGGGCTGTGCGCGCAAAGAGGATTTTACCGACTACACGGTTGAAGAGCTTGTTAAAAAGGCGGATAAGGCAATGTACGCAGCAAAATCCGAGTTTTATTTTACTCACGACATGGCGTCGGCGGATTAAGTGCATTGTACAGCTTCTTTCCGCAAATCATTTTATCTGTTCAGGGGAGGCGCAAGCCTCCCTTTGGTTGTGCGGTGACTTTCGCTTGACCGCAAGTTTTTCCTAAAAATAAGCTGAAAAATTCAAAAAATTGATAATATTATTGATAGCTCTTAACAAAACGATGTGACAATACGGAACATTACTTGAAAAGATCTGCGATATATGTGATAATAATATCAAGTATCAAATATAATAAATTTTTGTTTTTCTTTGTTTGGCTTTATGCCAATGCCTGATATTTGTACAAATTACAATATTCGGTCAGCGGGCAGACACAAATAAACAATGTTTTTTAATGTAAAATTGAAAATGCAAGTTTTCAACTTCTATATCGATCCCTCGGCGGCAGAGCTTGACACCCATCAGGTTATTCACCGCAGGAAACCGGATCTTTAAGTACTCGGCTATCGACTTTGCCGAGCTGATGATCACAGGCAATGCCGCGGCACCGTCTAAGGATCTTGCAAAGTTGTTGTATTGGTATAATCATAGGCTGCACCCGCCACAAAGTTAGCCGATGCAGGCGGGAAGAAAGTCTCTGCGGTTTCTGGAAGCTCGCTGTCAAAGCAGATCATTCCGCCAAGAAGCGTATAAATAAAGGGCGCCGAGTCCTTAAGCGTCGCCATGCGGTCGAACCCCATATCTTTGAATATTTCATTGAGTGCGCCTGTGATCATGTTGTCATCTTCATAAGCTTCCTTCTTCCCCGTATTCACATCGGTGAGCTCAATAGTTGTATGTCCTTTTAGCATTGTTTAACGCCTCCTAGTTTTTATAGCGAATTAAAAAACGTGTCAGGGAGCTATCTGCATCCTTGAGCACGAAATGAAAAGTTACTGATCTTGTGG
>CADAYK010000024.1 GCA_902792105.1 uncultured Ruminococcus sp. | reverse complement strand
ACCAGAAAATATTTGAAAGCGGCGTAAAATACTTTAAGTAAATAATTATATAATAATAACGGGATGACTCCTAAACATTGAGTCATCCCGTTTTAATTTTGCGGAAATCATTTGAATTATAAAAGCTACGTTATAATAACCTTGCCGATAGGATTGATAATATCGTATCCGGCAAGAAACATTTGAAGATTTGTTGCGTCGTTTATGTCGGTTACGAGGTTCTGATTTGTGTCCGCCGCTAAAATATTAACGCCCTGCAATCGGAATATATCGGCTATGTGCCGCTGAATTGCCGTTACGTCATTAACATTGACGCGCTTGTCGCCGTTGGCGTCGCCGAGCTTGTACATCTCAGCGTCGGTCAATACGAAATCAATACCGTTTTCTTCCGCGTAATATCTTGCATAGCTTTCTTTTTCGCAGTAAATAACGGCATTATTACAGTTATCGAATGCGTTAGAGGCAATTTCTTCCACTGTGCCCGGAATTTCAATCTTGCCGAGTATTGAACAGTCCGTAAAGGCTCTGTCGCCTATTGAGGTCACGGATTCGGGAATTGCAACACTTTCGAGCATTGAACAGCCGTAAAAGCATTGGTCGGGTATTTCTGTTATGCCGCTGTTTATTGTCAGCTCGGAAAGTGACGAGCAGTTTTGAAACGAGCCAAAGGACAGCTCCTCAAGCCATGAGGGTATTTCAACGCTGCTCAGCCCGCTGCAGCCGTGAAAGGCGTTAACGCCGATTTTTTTAAGCTTGTCTGCGCGGTCAAAGGACACCGAGGTTATAACCGTGTCGCCGAAGAACGCGTAGTCGTCAATCAGGGTAACATCCGCTCCCAGAAGCTTTTGAGGAATAACAACCTCGGCGGAACGGTCGTCGTAGCTGTGAATAACCGCCTCTCCTGAAGAGTTTAAATCAAAGGCAAAGCCCTGTAAAACAATGTAGCTTTCGGCAGTAAGAGCCGTGAGTGCCGACATTGCGGTAATTATAAGAACAAGGGCAGCCGCGGTAAATATTTTTAACTTCTTCATAGCCGTACTCCCAAATATGGTTAATCACCATCATCGCCCCAATCATCACCGTCGTCGATGTAACTGCTGTGATTTTCGGGATCGCTTGCCAGAACAAAGTCTTGCAGTTTAAGTAAAACAAGAGTCAGTTCCGGACTTTTATATTCTTTTTTCAACGGAACTCTCCTCACTATATGCAGTTTCCGGTTTTCCGCCCCGGCACAACACCGGGACGGCCGTTTTTATCCATTATCTGTTGTTATTACAATACCGCTGTTAATTGCCAAATCCTTTTGGGCTTCCGCCAAAAGACAAACATAGACCGAGTTGCTCAGCGTAACGTTGTTATCCTTAATGAGGTACGCCGTTGCCTTTAAGAGATACGCTCCGTTTGTAAATGACTTTTCACCGTTTTCGATCTTAAATCCGTTTTTGTAGGATTTACTGTATTGTACACGGTCGCGGTTTGTAAGCGCTGACTGAGGTATATCGCTTACCTGAAGTTTGCGTGTTTGAGTGGAATCTGAACCGTAAGCATATTTTGAGGATTTGTTCAAAATTGCGTTTTTAAGGTTATCTTCGTTTGATTCCATGCCGTAGTCCTTAGACGGGTCGAATGCTTCGCCTTCAGCAAGCTTTCCGCATTGTTCAAAGACAACTCCGGTGCGGTAGGTGCCCTCCGGTGCGGTGAAGATCTCATCCGCGCCGTCCTTAAACGCGATTTCGAAATCGGCGTAAAGCTTGTCGGTTGAGCCGTCTTGCGGCACTTCGTTTTTATCATCTGTCCATGTGTTGCGTGTGTCTTCGATATGTGTAAGGGTAATGAACTTTTCGTCAGAGATCTCGTACTCTTTATATACCGGAGTGATCCAGTAGTTATCCATCATACAGAGGTCAAACAACGGATCGTAGCTTTTTGCAACAACCTCGCCGTTTTGAGTTTTGCGAACCTCCCAGTACGCGAAATCCTGTCCGTTGTAGGACGATTCAGCCCGGATCGCATACATATTCGTCGACTGGAGATAATTGGATCCATACGGAATAGAAATGGATTCATATGCTCCTTCAGGTGTTGTGCGGAAATTGGCGACAACGTTCTTTGTTGACTGCAGAGCGTTTACGCCGGTGATTATTCTGTCAACGGTTCCTTCTTCGCTGTCTCCTCTTACGGAATCCTTGGTAATATACTTGGGATCGTCAGTCCAGTTGAGCACTTCGCCGAAGTTGCTTTCATAGGGCGCGTTCGCAAGTATGAATTCGTCGGTCAAGCGGAAGTCGCCGTCTGCCGTGATTTTTGCCTCGCTGCTTTTTTCATCGAGCTCGGCGCCTGTAAGTACGCCGGTCTTGACATAGGTTTTAGCTTCATTTGTGCGTGAAATGAAGTTATAATTCAGCGTGTAGGGCAATTCGGTTACATTGCGGCGTTTGTACACCGCGATAATATGCTTATCTTTGTTTCTTGTTACCTGGTTCATCAGAGAGGTAGGCGAGTAGCCTTCCTGAGTGTTGTTCCAGTTATGGTGACGTATAAGCGTGTGGGTGTTAAGGTCTTCCTCCCACCATTCGGCAAACTCATATTTATACACATGGTTATCCTTGGGCTCGATGCTTACGCTGAAGCCGTCGGTTCTGTGCCACGGAATGGGTGAGCCGTTTTGGTAGGTACTCGGACTGCTGAAATTGAAGTATCCGCCTGTTTTGTCGCCGTTTTGGTCAACAGGCGCGTTTTCTACAACCTGGGTAGCTTCGGAATCGCTTACGGGAAGCTCTGATTCAACGGTTCTGAACTCAAAGTCAGCCGTGATCATATCCTGCGTTACAACAGCATAGTAGGTTGTATCCTTATCGGGAAGCTCGTCTTCCGAAAGTCCCAAATCATTCTTGGTTAAGGTTGTGTTTGTTGTAAGCGGGGTGCCTTCTCCGTTCGGATTATCAAACCATCCGAGGAAGGTGTAGCGGTGAAGATGAACATACCTTTCCGCACTGCCGGTTGAAGCATCGGGCTTTTCGGCGTCGTTAAAGTTGTAGAAATTAACGTTTTGAATGTCTTCCTGCTTTTCAACGGTTTGAAGCGTTGTTGACAAACCGCCGTACAACGGATCATGTGTTACGGGATCATAATCGACCTCGGTATACGGATCATCTTCGTTGGCGCAAACAAGCTTGAATCTTAATTCGCGCTCGGTGAACTTTTTGTAATATACCTTTACAAGGTTAATGTTGGGGTTGTTTCCATTCGGCGCTATGGTCAGAATAATGTCCTTGTCATCAACTCTTATATAAGGTGTGCCTTTGCAAGAGATGTTTGCCAGTGCGGGGATTGAAACCTGAGCTTCAACCTTTTCCGTTGTTTCACCGTTGTGAGTTTCGATTATGCCGTTCCACATACCGGCGCGTTCCTCTTCGGAAGCATCATTATACGCTTTTTCGGCTTTATAGTCAATATACTGATAACTGTACGGGTACTTGTTGCGGTTAAAGTAAACTCTGATCGTAGTTTTGCTGTCCGCTGTGATCTCAACGTTTGCATCGTCGGCAACAACAGTTGTCGTCGGTGTTCCGCTTGCCGGAGTGTTTACAACCTCGGTAGCGCCGTTAACGAGTGTGCAGCCGTTGACTATAAAGAGCTGCGGGAACTGGCTGCTGTAAATATCAGCAATTGATACGGTTGTGGGATCGTCCTCTTCGATTTGAACAGATTTTATTTCGCTCTGGAAAAGGGTGTAACCGTCGTCCTCAACATTCTGCTTATAATACTCTATTTCATAAAGATATTCGGTATCGTTGGGGTGGTAGTAGAATGTGATAACGTTGGTTCTGAGCTCTTCTTCACGTTGCGCGTCCTCGTCCGTAAGAGTGGAGGCGGCAAGAACCATTGACTGTGTCAAACGCTCTGCTATGTAACCGGGGATAAGCTTTGCGTCCTCTTTGATTACGGCGTCGGTTGAATAGTCTGTTCTTGACGGTGCAAGCTCGGCTCTTGTTACCGCGTCAAGGTAGCGCACGGTATAGTAAACACCGTTCTTTTGAATATACTCAAAGGTGTATTCGTTAGGGGCAAATTCCTGTCCCTGGGCATTAGACTTGATAACCATCGAGTGAGATTTTACGGTAGGCCACCAGTTTCTGGCGCCGTCTACCCACTTGTGGGCTTCGTTAAGCTCGCTTCCGCTTTTGGCTTCAAAGGTTTTGGTTTTCCAAACAAAGGCTCTGCCGATGGTTGGTTCGGCAACCTCGTTGTTTGTACCTGCTTCAACATATTTTGTCTTGAACTTTGCAACGTCCTTTGTTACCCACTCGGCAAAAAGCTCCAGCTTACCGTTGTGTTCGGAAGCATCCTTGTTAAGCGCGGTAACGGGAACGTTTTCGGGCTCAAAGCGCACGGGCACATTGTCGCGCAGGTAATACCAGCCTGCGAACATTGCTCCCTCTGCGGGAGGTACAAGCGTAGGTCTGAAGTCGTTCGGATCCTCGGCATCGATCGGGATCTGGTTAAGCGGAACATAGGTATCGTATTCTACCGTGATGTCGCCGTCGATCCACATTGGAGTATCGCCCGGATCATCTTCGTCATAATCGGGATTTGGAACACATTTTATCCGGTTTGTTTTCTCGTAGAAGTCATTGTAGGTAGGATAAAAGCTGACGTTGATTATCTTGGGCACCCATTTTGCGTATAAGATGGTGTCGTCGGCAGGCATAACGTCATGGTCGTAGTCAACCGCTTTGATATAGTACGGATCCCAATACCAGCCCTCAAAAACATAGTAGTTTTTAAGTGCATCAACGGGGAACACAGGGTCTTCAATCTTAAGCGGAGTGGCGTTTAGCGGACTGCCGTAGGGAGCCGTAGGAGAATCCGCCTGCTGTATCTCATTGTGATTATCATAGCTCAGCCTGTATTCGTTGTAAGTATAGAAGAACAGTACGTCGGCATGGTGGTCTTTGTCAAAGCCGTCCTTGGCAGACCAGTTGCCTATCGGGTTTCCGTCCTTGTTATATGTTATTTTGTTTTCCGTAATAACGTTTGTATTGTCTAAATAGCTGTAGCGATAATCCATTTTGACCTTATTGCTGTCTTGGAATGTATATCCTACCAAAGATACGGCAGTTTGGTTATCCCTTATATCCTGCGATAATTTGTAAACATCGCCGAAATGTTCATGATATTTGCCGCCGGCGTCGATGGTTTCAATGATGTTTCTCTCCATTAAACCATATCTTATGCCGTTGTTTTCGATAACGTCCACATACTTGCCGGGTTCCCAGTATCCGCCGTCAAAGTAAAAATCATTTCCCGAATAAACTCCGGCGGGATATTCGCCGCCCTTTAGGAAGGTTTCCATACCGGCAGATTCAATTACATAATCTTCGGAGGGCAACAGCTGGGTATAGTTTTTATATGTGAAATTATATACCTTATTGTAAGTGCCGTTCCAGTCGGTTCTGCTTGCCGCGGTGTTGTCCCATGACGCGACAAAATACAGGGTAGTGTAGTCAAAGCCCTGGGTGTGCGCAAGGTTGTAATCAACGAACGTGTTGGTGAGCAAAACCTCGTCGGCAAGTCTTTCAAAAACGCCTTTAACGGTATAGTTGCTTTTGCCGACCTTGTATCTTGAGCCTTCCTGTACTGCCCAGCTTCCGAAGCGGACAATTTCTCTGGGATCGGTTCTGTCTTTTCGCTGCTGTGTATCAAACGCGTCGTTAAACCAGATATTCTTCATATCGGCGCCGTATTTTGCCTTTATCTCATAGAACCAGTACCGGTGATTATTTTCGGCGTCATATATAAAGTCGGCTTTTAGTCCCTCTTTCAAAATTTGCGGGAGTCTGTTGATAACCGGACTTTGGAATTTCGCATTGCGCAGCTGTGTAATAATGGGCTTAAAGGTCGCGTTAGCAGCGTCCGGTTTGCTCCCGGAGAAATTTTTTGTTCCGCTGGTCAGGGATATTTTACCGCCTTCAAGACCTTTGTTTCCGTTTTCGTCAACGGTCAGGGTACCGCCTTCTGACTTTGCATAGAAGAACTTCAGCGTCATTTCCTTGCGGGTATAGAAAATGTTAATACGCGTACTGCCGTCGCCTTCTACAGTAACACTGTAGTTCGCGCCGTTCAAATCGTAGGACAGACGCGAAGCTGTTTCGTTCAATTCATAATACCGCTTGTTTTCGGTCAAATCCTTTTTTACCGCAGGGCTCATCGCGTCATAAGCGGACGTAAGATTTCCCGCGTCATCAAACAGGTCATAGTTATCTATGGTGTCCTGATAGAAAACCTCTGTTCCGGAAACTACGTTTTCTACTTCATATGAAGTAACAACCGAGAAGTTATCCATTACCATATCAAAGAGTTCGTCGTCGGTTTTGCCTTCATAATCGGCAGCGGTAAGCGTGCTTTCGGGCTTTTCTATCCAATACGCCAAGGTGTATTTGGTGGTGGTTGGATCCCAAATTGCCTTATAGTGGGTGTGGTGGTCGGGAACAGTGCCTTCACTGAATTTTACGCAGTTTTGCCTTGCCTGTGCTTCGGTGATCACATTTCCGTCTTCGTCAATAAAATTCCAGTCGGTGCCTTGGGTTCCGCCGTAAGAGTCTTTGTCGGTTTGCGCCCAGCCTACAAATGTATAGCCCGGACGGAAGGGTTCGCCGATGTGATAAACAGTCTGGTATTTTGCGTAAACAGGTTCAACGCCGTAGCCTTCTTTGTCAAGGTCAAAGCTTACTACATAATACTCACGGTCGTAATAAACCCTGAACACTGTTGAACCGTCGGCGGCGATTGAGTCCGGCTCATGGAAAAGGTTTTTAAAGCCGGGGAACAAATGCTCCTCCTCAAGCACCGTGGGGTTTGAACCCGTGTAGCCGTAGCGGTCGGTATACTGACTTTCTACGGTGTAGTCTCGTGTGTAAAGATCGTCGTAAATGTTCTGCTTATAGTACATTACCTTATAGGGAGTAAGCCCGGCAATGTAATAAACCGTTTTTGTAACGTCTTCGTGCAAGGAATCGTAGTTAAAGGTCGTTTTGACTTCTTCCGAACCGCCGTCGGGAAGAAGCGACGGGTCGTCAACGCCTTCGTTAAGCGTCATAGGCACAAAACCGTCTATGTTGGGATTGGTGACTGTAATGGATACCTCGTCACCGTCGGCATAGGTAGCGACGAACGGGTCGCGCGCAGGAGAGCCGTCCGCGTAAACATAGTTGATTCGTACCGTGTGGTAGGATACCGCGTACACAACAACAGTCGCGGCTACCGTACTCAATAGAATAACAAACAATATTGCTATAAATACCGCTGATTTTCTCAGCCGCAGCAACATACAATCATCCCCTTTTTGTATAATGTTAATATTTTTGTAATATTTATTAAAGGTTTGTTTCTTTTGTGACAATCCTGACACTACTCTACTTTACATTATAATAGATTGAAAATATTTTGCAAATAGCATAAAAGGATTTTTTGACAGGTTTATTTGTGAATATTTAACAAATAACCAGCATTTTTATTTGCGCATATTATAAAATATTGTCTTAGGGTTTTATAAAAAATATAAAAATACTACGTATTAAGCGAAAAAGCTGTATATTATTACAAAGCCGTTTAACAAGTTCAACAAAAATTGATAAGCAAAACCTCTTTGAAGAAATTTATTTATTGATTAAAAGAAAAACAACGTCTTACAAAAATGTATATTCCGTCAGCTGTAAATGTTTGAGCTTTGCAAGATTTGGCAGCCTGTAGCCCGAAGGTGTTCCGTCCTTCATTGCGCGCCGGTCGATCAATACTCCGTCTCTGTCAAAATCGGGGTGAACCAAAATTTCGGTATTGTCCGGGATCTCGGCTTTGATAATATCAACCATGTAAACAAAAAAATCAGCAGTCTTGAATCCGTTATCAAGCAGCATTTGCCTGAAGCTGATGTTTTCGGCGCTGTTTTCCGCGGAAAATCCTGCGGAACTGCGCTTGATCCTCATTTTTGTAATTCCGTGCTCCCTGCACACCTTTATCGCGACAGGGGCGATAAACTTCCGGGTGTGGATGTGGTGGTGCGAATCGGCGTGAGTTATTTTCACTCCTGCTTTTTCAAGCCGTTCAACCTGCGCCGAAAGCTCGGTGTAAATTGCTTCTTCCTCGGCTTTGCTCAAGGGCGTTGTTCCGTTATAGCTTTTGTTAAAGCGTCCGTTTGTGACAAAGCGTTCAAGCTTTTTTATGCCTTCGGTCAGCGGAATTCCCTCGGTCAGGTTCAGGTGAATGCCGATTTTGTCAAAAAATCCCTGTTCGCGCGCAAGCTCTAAAGCCCCGTCAAAGTATTCGCCCGTGGACATCATTGTGGTGTCGGTGACAAGCCCCTTTGCAAAGGCTTTGGCAATTGCCTTGGTGCAGCGGATGTTCATGCCTAAGTCGTCTGCGTTGATTATAACCTTGTTCATCTTGTTTTCTTCCTTATTGCGTCTGCCTGTTGGGGAGCTTGCTGTCAGGGTGTTTCCCTGCAGCTCCCTTTCGCTGCGGCGGAATAAAAACCGTTTTTACAGCGAGGTGAAAGCAACATCTTTATATACTATATATATATTATATCATCCAACGCGTAAATCCGTCAAATATTTTGAAGAAGCCTTTTATCTTTTAAAAAATTATTTACGAAATTTATTTTTTTAAAACGAAAAATAAAACAATGCCGTCTAATATACACAGGGAACAGGGGAGGTTTTTTTATGAGGGAGACAGTAAAAAACACTTTATGCGGAATCTTGATTGCCGGGCTTGCGGTTTTTGCCGCCTGCAATAACGAAGAAGCTTCCGTTTCGGGAAAAGGCTCTACGGGGGATGAAACTTCAACCGCGGAGTCAGCCGAAGCGAAAAAGGAACCCGTGAACACCACGACGGTTTGCTTTGATATGGGGGAAGAAGCAGTTGCCGACGGCGTTTTGTATTACATCGATTCCGGCAAGCTTTTTAAAACGGACAAAAACGTGTACAAGCCCGAAATGCTGATAGAAAAGGCTGACAGCTTTTGCATTTGCGAAGATAAAATATACTATACTCATACCGGTGATTCAAACGGAAAAACCGGATATTACTCCGCTGACAAAGACGGAAGCGACCCGGAGCTATTCTATTCGGCGGATGAGGGCGAAGAGGTTTTGATGAAGCGCGAAGGCAAGCTGTATATATACGCGACAGGCGAAGAAAACAAATTGTTTGCCGCGGAGCCGGGCGGAGCTTCAAAGGAATATCTCACCTCGCTATACAGTATCTTGGGCTGCACCGGGGACGGAAGGGTATATTTCCTTGATAACTCTTCTTATGAAGTAGAAACGCTTTGCTGTTACGACACCGTCAAAGCTGAAACGAAAATCGTTTTTGAAAAAGAGTTGTTTTATAACCGTGTGTTTAAGTACGGTGATAATATGTTTTTTACGGTTCCCGAAGAAAGCAGGGCGTACAGCGGAATAACCGTTTATAAGATCAACCGAAAAACAGGCGCCGGCGATGTTTATATGAAAATTAAGACCGATGTAAAATGCAGCTTTATAAAATGTTTTGACGGTATGATTTTTTATCAGGATTATGACATAAAGAACCCCGGATTTAAAACCTACGCGGCATCGGTTAAGGATAAAAAGGTTATTTGTTTTGAGAATCTGAACTGCAAATTATATGAGCAACACGATCACAGATCTACGGTGATGCGGGGTGATTGCGGCGATGTGGTTTATGACCGCCGCGAAGAAAAGCTAAAGGTGATGAAAAACGTACCTGCAGACAGTACGGAGCTCAGATACTGCGACAGCGATTTTTGTCTTTGGAATTCGGCAGACAGTGCTGTTGTTGAAAAGCCGGAGCTTTCGGACGATTTTCCCGAGTCCGAAGCATTTAAGGTAAAGCTCAGTGAAGAAGTACCTGACGGAGAATACATAACCGCAAAAAAGTATATTTACAACGTGGAAAATGAAATTATAGAAGTTCCTCAAATCAATTTGGACAGCGACGACGCCCGTGCGGTAAACAATGCCATTTACAGACTTTTGCCTGACAACATCTGCGGTTCCTGTTACAGATATCGGGTTTTTGATAAGTACCTTACGCTTTTCACCGCAATGAAGCAGGAAAATCAAACCTACAGGTACAACATATACACCTTTGAGCTCGACACGGGCAAGCTGCTTGATAAGGATGCGGTTATCGCGCTTGTCGCCGATGATAAGGAGGATTTTAAAAAGGCGCTTGTTGACGAGCATAAAAATCTTCAGCGTCCGACATTTGAATCGGGTGTTACGGATTTTGAAGCGGAGGTTTTAAATACCGTAAAGAAAAACACACATGATTATGAAATTACAGACGATGACATTAATGATTTTACGGATAGCATCGATGCTGATGAGTTCGATTTGGGCTATTACGGTGATAACACCGTTATATGCGCTGCCGGCTTTATTTCTTCTGCGGGTGGAACACCGGACGAACACATCTTTGATTTCAGCTATAAATAAAGCAAGGAGATTACAATGAAAAAAAGTATAAAGACGGCGGTATGCCTGATTTGCGCGGCGTCGATGCTATCTGTATTTGCCGCGTGTTCGCAAAACACAAAGACAGGTTCGGATAACACTCCGGACGAAAAATCCGTGTCCGGCGTAAAAAGCAGTATGGATGAAAAAGCCCCGGGCAAATCAGCTGCCGCCGGGTGCGTAAATTTCAGTATGGACAACTACGTACGGGAAGGAGACAATATAGTTGTCTGCGGCGGTTATGAAAATATATTCCGCTGTTCCGCGGATAAAAAAACCATTACCGATTTGGGAATAAACGCTGTGAGTGTGTGCGTCAATAACGGTTTGATTTATTACACCTGCGATAATGAGGGTTACGAAAAGAGGGAGCTGCATTCGGTGTCATTTGACGGAACCGGCGACAAGCTCGTTTGTTCCGCGAAATATGCTGCCGATTACTTTGCGCTCCGCGGCGAAAAGGTTTATTATTCCTATTACGTTGACGAGGGCACAAATGATGTTTATGAGTTTGACGCAAAATGCAAAAAAACCGAAAAGCTTCCGATTGATGGAGCGATAAGCACCTTTGCGGCAGGAAATAAAATATATTACATTTCGGCGAAAACAAGCGGCGAGTATGATTCCACAGACGAGGGTAAGCTTATGAGCTTCGACTTGGACACACGAAAAACCGAAACTTTGGCTGATATGGAGGTCAGCCGGGAAAATATTTACTGTAACGACAATGAGCTGTTCTTTTGGGTTCCGGACAATCCCGGTGAAATAAAGTCACTAAAGCTCTACAAAGTTGATCCCGAAAAAAATACCGCCGCGCTTTTTAAAACAATAAAAGCGGACGGGCAACTGCTTGTTTCCTCGTTTTACGGCGACAGGCTTATATATCAGGATTTTGCCTCAAACACCTATGATTTTGTAACTTATTCACTATCCCTAAAGGATGGGAAAATACAAAAGGACGAAAACGCGAATTTTAATTTAATAAAAGATCCGACATGGGGAAGTTCGGTCTTTTCGGTCGATAGAAAGGTTTTTATTTTTGACGATAAAAGCGGAAGGGTAAGAAGAGTTACCAACAACGAAGAAAAGGCTTGCGAGTATTATTATTGTGATGCCGACGTTTGCGTGTTTAAAATCTATGAAGACGATGAAACAAGAATAGAGAAAACGAAGCTGAGCGACGATTTGCCTTTAAAAGAAGATTTAATGAAGGACATAAAGAAGAGCTCGCCCGACAATGAGTATGTGCGTATAAAAAAATACCTGCCCGGAGATTACAATACCGTTAAGTCAGTGATTGAGCTTACAATAGACAGTGCCGACGCTCGTAAAATTAACGCCGAATTGGAAAACGAGGCGCGACAAAGTATGTACGGCACGTTTCACCGCAGTTATGTTGTCGGTGATTATGTTTCAATTTTCTTTGAAGGGTCATATGAAGGCGGTCATAAATCTTTGTATTTAAAAACAATTCAAATCAGTACCGGCAAAACGCTTGACAAAGACCAAATTATAAACCTTGTCAGCAGCGACACCGAAGAATTTTATAACAGCTTGAAGCTCGAAATCCGCAAACAGCAGCGCAATGTGTACTCAAAGGGAGAAACCGATTTTGAGGCGGAGCTGTACGGAGATTATGACCGTGAGGGAAATAACATTGAGCCAAGCGAGGATAAGCTTCAGTCGGCAACAAGCAAAAAAACTCTGAATAATTACAACTTTGCTTATCTTGGTGAAGGCAGGCTGCTTTGTGTAGGCGGTTTCAGGCATTACGCCGGCGCTGAGGGAGGAATACATGCGTTTGAATTTCAGATGTAAAATTTCAGAATAAATGAAAAAGCACAAGAGCGGAGCATATCAATCCGTTCTTGTGCTTGAGTCTTTGTGTTAAATTCTAACCGGGATCCCCTTTTCGTTAAGGTACTGCTTTAACTCGGGGATCGGGATCTCGCCGAAGTGGAACAGCGACGCCGCAAGTACCGCGTCGGCTTTGCCTGTTGTGAAGGCGTCGTAAAAATGGCTGAGCGCTCCGGCTCCGCCGCTGGCAATTACCGGAATGTTGACACGTTCGCTTATGGCTTTTGTAAGTCCGAGGTCGTAGCCCTTCTTTTGACCGTCCTCGTCCATGCTTGTAAGCAAAATTTCGCCCGCGCCGAGCTGCGCGCATTTTACAGCCCATTCAACGGCGTCAATGCCCATCGGCTTTCTGCCGCCGTTTACATAAACCTCCCAGCTGCTGCCGCTGCGCTTTGCGTCGATTGCCGCCACAACGCACTGGCTGCCGAATTTGTATGCCGCCTCGCTTATGAGCTCGGGACGGTACACCGCCGCCGAGTTTACCGAAACCTTGTCCGCTCCGGCGCGCAGCAGGGCGTTAAAATCATCAACGCTTCTTATTCCTCCGCCTACGGTAAAGGGGATAAAAATAGTGTCGGCAACCTTTTCCACCATGTCGATGGTTATGTTGCGCGAATCGCTTGACGCGGTTATGTCCAAAAACACCAGCTCGTCAGCGCCCTGTTCGTCATATTTTTTGGCGCACTCAACGGGGTCGCCGGCGTCAACAAGATTTAAAAAGCTCATGCCCTTTACTACCCTGCCGTTTTTTACATCAAGACAGGGGATGATTCTTTTTGCGTACATAGCTTAACCTCCCACAATTTCCGCGAAGTTTTTAAGAATGGCAAGTCCCGTTTCGCCGCTTTTTTCGGGGTGGAACTGGGTTGCGAAAATGTTGCCCTTTTCAACCGCCGCGTCGATGGTAACACCGTATTCCGTCGTTGCCGCGACAATGCTTTTGTCCGCCGCGTCAAGGTAGTAGGAGTGTACAAAGTAAACGTAAGGATTTTCCTCTATTCCTTTAAGCAGCCTGCTTTCGGGGTTTACCGAAAGGCTGTTCCAGCCCATGTGCGGGATCTTTAAGCCCTCGCCGTTCGGGATCTTGCGTATCTCACCGCCGAAAACTCCCAGTCCCTCGGCTTCGGGGCTTTCCTCGCTGTGGGGGAACAGAAGCTGCAAACCGAGACAGATCCCCAAAAAGGGCTTGCCGCTGTTCATAAAATCAAGCGCAACCTGTTTTATTCCGTATTTGTTCAGCGTGTCTACCGTGTCGCCGAACGAGCCTACGCCCGGCAGCACCGCGCCGTCCGCGCTCATTATTGTGTCGCGGTCGCGTGTTATCACGCAGTCGCAGCCTATGTGCTTAAAAGCTTTGTATACACTTTGCAGATTTCCCGCGTTGTAGTCAATAATCGCAATCACTGTACCATCTCCAATCCGTTATAGTATGATTTTACCATAGTAATTTACATTTTGCAACCAAAACAATAACATACTTCATAAATATTAGAAAATTTAGTATTTATACTTGCAATATTATTGAATTCTGCAAGTTGTTGTGATAAAATGAAATGAAAGAAAAATACAAGGCTATGCCTTTTTAATATTTCGGGAGTTAAAATGATAACACATTTACTTACAAGAATCGACCTTATGATGAACAGCTTTTCAAAAGGTCAGAAGCGAATTGCGCTTTATATTGAGGAGCACTACGACAAGGCGGCGTTTATGACGGCTTCAAAGCTGGGCGAGACCGTGGGCGTAAGCGAAAGCACGGTTGTGCGTTTTGCCGCCGAGCTCGGCTATGACGGATATCCCAGACTGCAAAAGGCGATGCAGGAGATGATTCGCAACAAGCTTACCTCGGTTCAGCGCATTGAGGTCACCTCGGGACGCATCGGCGACGCCAACGTGCTCGACAGCGTTCTCGGTCAGGACATCGAAAAAATCCGCCGCACGATCGAGGAAACCTCGCACGAGGACTTTAACCGCGCCGTGGACGAAATTTGCGAGGCAAAGCGTATTTACATTTTCGGAGTGCGCTCGACCGCAGCTATCGCGAACTTTCTCGCCTACTATTTTGAACTGATTTTTGACAATGTGGTTACGATAAACACCACCTCGGCAACCACAATGTATGAGCATATTTTCAGGATGACGAAGGACGATGTTATCATCGGGATATCTTTTCCGCGCTACAGCAAAATGGCTGTTGAGGCTATGGATTTTGCGCGCGCGCGCGGAGCCCACGCCGTGGCTATTACCGACAGCATGGCATCTCCCTTGGTTCAGTCAGCGGACTCGATTTTGATCGCCCGCAGCGACATGGCTTCAATAGTCGATTCGCTTGTTGCTCCGCTCAGCCTTATCAACGCGCTGATTGTCGCCACCGTTCTTAAAAAGAAGGACGAGGTGAGCGAAACCTTCCGTCAGCTTGAGCAGGTTTGGAACCGCGACGGCGTGTATGCTAATCACGACGAAAAGGCGGATAATCATGAATAAAAAGGTGGTTGTGATCGGAGCCGGAGCCGCCGGGATGATGGCTGCCGGAGCGGCGGCGGAATACGGCGCGAAGGTGACGCTGATCGAGAAAAATCCGCGTGTGGGACGAAAAATTATGATCACCGGCAAGGGCAGGTGCAATCTCTGCAATAACTGCGACGTTCAAACCTTTATAAATAATGTGCCCGTAAACGGCAGGTTTTTATATTCGGCGATAAACAATTTCAGCCCTGACGACACCATAGGCTTTTTTGAAGCCCGGGGGCTTGCCGTAAAAACCGAAAGGGGAAACCGCGTTTTTCCTCAGTCCGACAAGGCGGTCGATGTGGTTGACACAATGCGCCGCTATGTTCTTGACTCGGGTGTGACAATAGTTAATGACACGGCCAAAAAGCTTATTGCCGAAAACGGCGAAGCGGTGGGAGTTGAGTGCGAAAACGCTGTATACTACGCCGACAGCGTTATAATTTGCTGCGGCGGAAAAAGCTATCCGCTCACCGGCTCGACCGGCGACGGTTATACTCTCGCGCGTCAGGCAGGGCACACCGTGACCGAGCTTAAGCCTTCGCTTGTGCCGCTTGAAAGTCCCGACAACGACTGCAAAAGTATGCAGGGACTGTCATTAAAAAATGTCAGTCTTAAAATAATCGATAAAAATTCCAATAAAGAAATATATTCCGACTTCGGAGAAATGCTGTTCACTCACTTCGGAATCAGCGGTCCCATGGTGCTTTCCGCAAGCTCTCACATCCGCGATATGAAAAGCGGACAGTACCGCGCCGTGATAGATTTAAAACCGGCGCTGACACCGGAGCAGCTCGACAAGCGGCTTCAAAAGGAGTTTGCCGCAAATTCAAACAAGGATGTTTCAAACGCGTTCTCAAAGCTTTTGCCGAAGAAAATCATTGTTCCGGTGCTTAAACGCTGGGAAGTGCCCTTCGACAAAAAATGCAACGTTATCACAAAAGAGGAACGCCGCGAGCTTGTTTGCATTTTGAAGAGCTTTACCGTTGAGCTAAGCGGCTTCCGTCCTATTGAGGAAGCGATCGTTACCTCGGGCGGAGTAAAAACCACCGAAATCAACCCGAAAACCATGGAAAGCAAGCTGATAAGCGGTTTGTTTTTTGCCGGAGAGGTAATAGACTGTGACGCCTACACCGGCGGCTTTAACCTGCAAATAGCATGGAGCACGGGCAGGCTTGCAGGTCAAAGCAGCGTATAGATTTAATTGTACTTTATCATTAATATATAACATCGAAAGGACTTATAAATATGTCAACAGCAGTAGCACTTGACGGACCTGCGGGAGCAGGCAAATCATCTATAGCAAAACGCGCGGCAAAGGAGCTCGGCTTTATTTATGTGGACACGGGCGCGCTTTACCGCACGATCGGACTCGCCGCAACGCGCGCAAAGGTCGATCCGGTCGATTCTCCCGAGGTTGACGCTCTTCTTGAAAAAATCAAAGTGGAGCTCACCTTCAACGAAAACGGCGAACAGATCGTTCTGCTTGACGGCGAGGATGTTTCGGGTGAGATCCGCACCCCCGAAGCTTCAATGACAGCCTCAAAAATTTCGGCAATACCAAAGGTTCGCGCCTATCTTCTTGACCTTCAGCGCGACATGGCAAAAACCAACGACGTGATAATGGACGGCCGCGACATCGGAACGGTCGTTCTGCCGGACGCTCAGGTAAAAATCTTTCTTACAGCTTCACCCGAGGCAAGAGCCGGCAGACGTTACAAGGAGCTTATCGAAAAGGGTATGAGCGTAAAATATGAGGATATCCTCAGCGACGTTATCGAGCGCGATTACAACGACACCCACCGCAAAACCGCGCCGCTGAAGGCGGCTGAGGACAGCGTTACCGTGGACACCACCGAGCTTGACTTTGAGCAGAGCGTTGAAGCGGTAATATCGGTAATAAAGGAGAAAATCTGATGGGACAATCCAAGGTTTTATATTCGATCGGCAAGGTGATCTTGCTTCCTGCCTATAAGCTGATTTACCGTTACAAGGTGATCGGCAGCGAGAATATGCCGCGCGAGGGAGGCTTGATTTTGGCTTGCAACCACCTTTCGTTTTCCGATCCCGTGCTGCTCGGTCTGGCTCAAAAAAGAAGGCTGTTTTTCATGGCTAAATCCGAGCTTTTCAGAAACAAATTCGCTTCGTTCATAATAAGAAGCCTCGGCGCGTTTCCGGTTGAGCGCGGCGCGGGCGACGGCAAGGCTATAAAAACAGGCGAGGACATTATCCGCGAGGGCAATGTTATGACAATATTTCTCGAAGGCGGACGAAGCAAAACAGGAGAGCTTATGCGTCCGCGCAGCGGCTGCGCGCTTGTTGCCCAGCAAATGCAGGTTCCGGTAATTCCGGCGTGCATTACGATCACCGGCAACCCGAAACACCGTTTCGCAAAGCGTGTAATTCATTTTTCAAAGCCGCTTACTCCACAGGACATGGGAGTTACTCCCGACGGCGGACGCCGTGAGCTTAAAAACGCCACCAACACCATAATGGACGAAATAAAACGCATGAGGGAGGCGGACAGAGTTGACAATAAGAAAGGCTGAGTCCGCAGGCTTCTGCTTCGGCGTTAACCGCGCGGTAAACATGGTTTATGACCTTCTTGACAAAAACGTAAAGGTTTGCACCCTCGGACCTATCATCCACAATATGGAGATGGTGTCGGAGTTAAAGCAAAAGGGCTGCCGTCCCGTTGAAAGCATAGATGAAGCCGCGCCTGACGAAACGCTTATTATACGGTCTCACGGAGTGCCCAAAAGCGTGACCGACGAGCTTGACTCAAAGGGCGTGAGCTACCGTGACGCGACCTGCCCGTTTGTAAAAAAAATCCACCGCATTGTCGCGCAGTCCGACGTCGAAAACGACATAGTTTTAATTGCAGGCAACCAAAGTCATCCCGAGGTTCAGGGCATAATCGGCAACTGCGCGTGTGAGTACTTTGCGTTTAATAAAGAGTCGGAATTGGACGAAATTTTGCCTAAAATTCTTTTGCAGAAAAATAAACGGTTAAAAATTGTTGCTCAAACAACATTTGACACAAATGAATGGAAAAAATCTGTAAAAAAAATAAAAAAACTATGTACAAACGCAAAAATTTTTGATACAATATGTAATGCTACGTCAGTTAGGCAAAGCGAAGCGGCTCAAATTGCTGCTCAGTCTGACTTTATGATCGTTATAGGAGACAGGCACAGTTCAAACACAAACAAGCTTTTTGACATCTGCAAAAAGCAGTGCCCCGAAACCGTTTTGATCGAAACCGCGGACGAGCTTGATTCAGCCGCGCTTCACACTGCCCGTAACATAGGCGTAACCGCAGGCGCTTCAACGCCCGCGAGGATAATAAAGGAGGTACTGGATACAATGAGTGAAGAAATTAAATCCGGTGAAACAAATGTTGAAGAATCTTTTGAGGAGTTGCTTGAGGAATCCCTCAAAAATTTAAATACTAACGAGAGGGTAATGGGTACAGTCATCAGCATCGCGCCTAATGAAGTACAGGTTGATGTAGGCAGAAAACAGACAGGCTTTGTTCCTGTAAACGAGCTTTCAAACGATCCCGCTGTTAAGCCCGAGGACGTTGTTAAGGTCGGCGACCAGATCGAGCTGCTCATTATGAAAACAAACGATCAGGAAGGCACGATCATGCTTTCAAAGCGCAGAGTAGACGCGCAGAAGGGCTGGGAGGAGCTTCAGGAAAAGGTTGACTCTCAGGAAATTCTTTCAAGCAAGGTTACAGAGGCTGTTAAGGGCGGCGTGATCGTTCTTTACAACGGCGTAAGAGTATTTATCCCCGCATCACAGGCTACCGCTTCACGCGATGAAAAGCTTGAGGATCTTGTAGGTCAGGAAGTTGACTTCCGTTTGATCGAGGTTTCACAGCGCGGCAGATACAAGAGAGCTATCGGTTCTATCCGCAGCGTGCTCAAGGAGCAGAGAGCCGCTCAGCGTGAGGAGTTCTGGAAGAACTGCGAAATCGGCAAGCGTTATCAGGGCGTTGTTAAGTCGCTTACAAGCTACGGCGCTTTTGTTGACCTTGGCGGCGTGTTCGGCATGATCCATATTTCCGAGCTTTCATGGACTCACATAAAGCATCCTTCAGAGGTTGTTAACGTTGGCGACACCGTTGATGTTTATGTTAAGGATATCAACGAGGAAACAAAGAAGATTTCTCTCGGCTTCAAGAACGCCGAGGACAATCCGTGGGAGATCCTCAAGAGAGATTATCCCGAGGGCACAGTTGTTAAGGCTACAATTGTGGGACTTACAACCTTTGGTGCGTTCGCTAACATCATTCCCGGAATTGACGGTCTTATCCATATTTCTCAGATCGCCAACAAGAGAATCGACAAGCCTGCCGACGTTTTGTCTGTAGGCGAGGTCGTTGACGCTAAAATTACTGCAATTGATTTTGAGAAGAAGCGCGTAAGCCTTTCAATGAGAGCTCTTCTTCCCGAGGACGAGCAGGCTCCCGTTAAGGCTGTTGCTCCCAAGGCTGAGGCTGCGGAAGAAGCTGCTGAAGCTGAGGCTGTTAATGAAGCTGCTGAAGCTGAGGCGGTTGTTGAGGAAGCTGCCGGCGACGCAGAGTAATCTGTCCAAAATAACATAAATAATCAGGATGGGCTGGCTCAAAACTCTAAAATTGATTTTGAGCGCAGCCCTCTTTTATTAGGACGCGGCAAGGCTGGCGCCTTGCAAGGACGACAACGCAGTATTGTGGAAAATAGACCGCAAAGATTGGCTACTTTTTATTAGGTATTAGTATTATAATATCCGAAAGGCTGTGACAGCTTTGACAAGTCAGGAACAATTTACAGAGATTTACAACACCCATATCAAACGCCAGGGAGCCGAAGAGCTTCTTGAATGGATAAAGCGCACCGACTTTTTTACAGCTCCGGCGAGCACACGCTACCACTGTGCCTGCGAACACGGTTTGGTAATGCATTCGGTCAGCGTATTTAACACTATGGTCGAAAAGCATTTTGATCCCGAAACCGACAGCATGGAAAGCTTTGCGATCTGTGCTTTGCTCCACGATTTGTGCAAGGCGCAGTTCTACAAAATTTCGACGCGCAATGTTAAAAACGAAAAAACAGGCCAGTGGGAAAAGGTTCCCTATTACTCGATCGAGGATCAGTTTCCTTACGGTCACGGCGAAAAAAGCGTGTTTCTAATAGAGCGTAAAATGCGGCTTAAAATCGAGGAAGCGGCGGCGATCCGCTGGCATATGGGCGAATTCGGCGACAAAAACAGCAATACCATAAGCCAGGCGTATGACCGGTATCCGCTTGCGGTCAAGCTCCACCTTGCGGATCTTGAAAGCACTTTTCTGCGCGAAAAGGGAACCTCGGCGGTCAATAAATAATAATTCAGGTGACAGTAATGGATAAACAAACAGCTCAAAGCCGCGTCGCTGAGCTTACAGAGCAAATTGAATATCACAACAACCTATACTACAACAACGACGCTCCCGAAATTTCGGACTACGATTACGATATGCTGCTGCGCGAGCTTGAAAATCTGGAGGCTGAATTTCCTGAGCTGAAAAAGCCGGATTCACCCACAAACAAGGTGGGCGGAAGCGCAGGTGAAAAATTTTCGCCCGTAATTCACGCCGTGCCGATGGAAAGCCTGCACGACAGCTTTTCGCACGCTGAGCTGCGCGATTTTGACCGCAAGGCAAGAGAAACGGCAGGCAGCGTAGAGTATGTTGTAGAGCCCAAGTTTGACGGCCTTTCCGTAAGCTGCGAGTACCGCGACGGAGTTTTTTCACGCGGCTCAACGCGCGGCGACGGTACAACCGGAGAGGACGTTACCGACAACCTCATGACAATAAAAAGCCTGCCCAAGCGGCTTAAAAACGCTCCGCCGTTTATCGAGGTGCGCGGCGAGGTTTATATGTCGTTTGAAAGCTTTGAGCAGCTTGTAAAACGTCAGGAGGAAAACGGCGAAAAGGCGGCGAAAAATCCGCGAAACGCGGCGGCAGGCTCGCTAAGACAGAAAAACGCCGAAATAACCGCCCGTCGCCGGCTTGACATATTTGTGTTCAATATTCAGCAGCTTGAAGGCAAGGAGATTTCAAGCCATAACGAAGCTCTTGAATATCTTAAGCAGCTCGGTTTTCCTACATCCTTTCACAAGACCTTTGACAATATTGAGGATGTAATTACCGAGATCGAGCGAATAGGCGAGCACAGGGGAGATTACGGCTTTGCCATTGACGGCGCGGTGGTCAAGGTCAACAGCTTTGAACAGCGCAGACTGCTCGGTTCGACCGCCAAGTATCCCAAATGGGCAGAGGCATACAAGTATCCGCCCGAAGAAAAGCCCACAAAGCTTTTACAAATCGAGATAAATGTCGGCAGAACAGGCGTTTTGACTCCTGTGGGGATTTTTGAGCCGGTGCTGCTTGCAGGTACGACCGTAAGCCGTGCTACGCTGCACAATATCGACTTCATAACCGAAAAGGGAGTTAACGTGGGCGACACCGTGATCATCCGCAAGGCAGGCGAGATCATTCCCGAGGTGCTGTCGGTTGCCGAAAAGGGTGAAAATGCCGAACCGTTTAAGTTTCCCGAGGTTTGTCCTTCCTGCGGAAGCCCGGTAAGCCGTGACGACGAGGCGGCAATCCGCTGTACCAACACCGATTGTCCCGCTCAGCTTATGCGTCACCTTATTCACTTTGTAAGCCGCGACGCTATGGACATCGACGGTTTGGGTCCTGCGGTGCTTGAACAGCTTGTGGGAGAAAACCTGATAAAATCTCCTGCCGACCTTTACAGACTTAAGGCCGCTCAGCTTGTTTCGCTTGAACGAATGGCTGAAAAATCCGCAAATAACCTTGTGACGGCGATAGAAAAATCCAAAGAAAACGAACTGTACCGTCTTGTTTTCGCACTTGGAATTCGCAACATAGGTTTGAAAGCGGCAAAGCTTATCTGTGAAAACTTTGCGTCGATCGACGACATAATGAACGCCTCAGCCGGGGATTTTGAAAAAATCGAGGGCTTCGGCTCGATAATGGCTCAAAGCGTGCAAAGCTACTTCGCGCTTGAAGGTACACGCGCGCTTATCGCCGAGTTAAAGGAGCTCGGACTTAAAATGAAGCCTTCCGCGCAAAAGCCAAAGGGCGGTGTGTTTGAGGGAAAAACCTTTGTCCTTACAGGTACCCTGCCCACAATGAAGCGCAGCGAGGCGGCAAAGCTTATTGAAGCCAACGGAGGAAAAACCTCGTCGTCGGTTTCAAAGAAAACCTCATACGTTGTTGCCGGCGAGGAAGCCGGAAGCAAACTTACAAAAGCGCAGTCGCTTGGAATTACGGTTCTAAGCGAAGAGGAACTGCTGGAGATTATCGAAAATGAAAAATGAATTGAGTGGAGAAACAAATGGAGCAAACTACCGAATATATCAATTGTATAGTTAAACAGGGAGATGAACTTATATATCTTGAGGACGGCGTTCCCACACACGCCGGTATAATCGAGATGGAAGGAGATTATTTTTACGCCGGTGAAGGCGGTGTGCTTGTGACCGATAAAAGCTTTGTTGTTCATTCGTCAATGGCAAACGGGCTTGTGGATCACGGCACTTACAAATTTGACGAAATGGGCAGACTTGTCCCGGAAAGCTACAGAGCTCCTACACACAAAAGACGGCACAGGGAAG
This sequence comes from uncultured Ruminococcus sp., assembly GCA_902792105.1. Taxonomy (GTDB): domain Bacteria; phylum Bacillota; class Clostridia; order Oscillospirales; family Acutalibacteraceae; genus Ruminococcoides. Next base: position 5,814 of record CADAYK010000024.1, on the reverse strand, counting down.
AGCCCGATCAAAAGGAATCCCTGCGAAAGCTGAAAATGGCTGTGGCAATTGTTTTTATCGCGACTCTTGCGGTATCGGCCTTTATAATATTCATCAGAATGTCACAGTAAACGCTAACCGTTTACCAAAAATTTAACGCGGATCGAGTAGACTTATATTTTGCGAGGATATTTTTCGCAAGACAAGGCGAAGGACGCAGCAAGGCTGGCGCCTTGCAAGGACGACAACGCAGTATTGCGGAAAATTGACCGCAAAGATTGTCTACTTTTTATTAGGTATTAGTATAAGAGGTGCCCTTATCATAATCCTAACCTTGTCCGCATATGAATTACTATCATGATCCGGAGGAATCAAAATGCGCGAAGAAAATGACGTACAAAGGCTTTCACGTGCGGCTTCATATTTGAGTTCACGGCTGTGTGCCGCGGTTTATTCCGCCTGTGCGGGGCTGAATGACAGTGTTCAGGAGATCAGGCTAAGGCTCGGCAAGCCTCTTGCGGTATGCTGTCCCGGCGAAACGTACTATATGACTCAGAACGGAAAACTGTGCCTTGACCGTGACGGCGATTGCCTGATTTGTACATCCCAAGAGCTTGAAAACACCTTTCATAAAATTTGCGACTACTCCGTTTACGCGCGGCAAAACGAGCTTAACCGGGGTTTTGTAACGCTTCGCGGAGGGCACAGAGCCGGAATTTGCGGCACAGCTGTTATTGAAAACGGAAAAATAATCAACGTGCGGCAAATTACCTCGATCAATATACGGATAGCGCGCGAGCACAAAAACTGCGCCTCAAAGCTTTTAAAAATGATAAACGCAGCCGAAGGACTCCTGATTTGCGGCGCTCCGTGCAGCGGAAAGACAACCCTGCTGCGTGACACGGCAAGACAAATTTCTTTAAAAGAAAATATCAAGACGGTCATTATTGACGAGCGCGGAGAGCTTGCCGGAAAATCGGGCGGAGGCTTTGAAAACGATGTTGGAATGTGCGATGTTTTTGACGGCTATCCCAAGCCTGAGGCGATCGCTCAGGCGGTCCGCTCGATGTCGCCCGATGTTGTGGTCTGCGACGAAATCGGCTCGGCTGAGGATATTAAAGCCCTCGCGCTTTGCAAAAACAGCGGTGTAAGCGTAATAGCAACGGTTCACGCTTCAAATCAAAGCGAGCTTTTAAAAAAGCAGGAGCTCCTCGAAGCGTTCAGGCTCGGTATTTTTCCGAAAATAGCCTTTTTAAGCGGCAGAGGAAACGCGGGAATGATATCCGCAATTACAGACGGAGGTGGGCAGAGCTTTGATTCTTAAACTGATCGGTTGTTCGGCGGTGGCACTTTCGGGGTTCGCGGTTGGATTAATGAAATCAAAGGCGCTGTATTCCAGGCGTGACACGCTAAAAAGCTTTGACGTGTTTTTCAGCACGCTTGCCACAAACCTGCGCTACAACGCCGACGACATTTGTCCGGCGACCGTCGCTTCGGCAGGCGCTTCCGGGCTTGAATTTTTTTGCGTAGAGCAAAATCCCGAAATACCCTTTGATATAAGGTGGGAACGGGCGGTCAATAACATACCGAGATCCCGCGCGCTCAATAATTCTGATAAAGAATTATTGATAAGCTTTGGGACAAAGCTCGGCAAAACCGACGTTGAAGGTCAGCTCAGCCATATCGAGCTGTACCGCGCGATGTTGCAAAAACAGCTGAGCCTTGCCGAGGAAGCCGCCGCGCAAAAATCACGGCTCTTTAAAACCCTCGGCTTGTTCGGGGGAGTTTCGGCGGCGCTGCTGATTCTGTAAATGAATACGAAGGATGTGGTCACAGCATGGATGTTGAATTGATTTTTAAAATCGCGGCGGTAGGAATAATTGTGGCGGTGCTTACCCAGCTTTTGATCCGCAGCGGCCGAGAGGAGCAGGCAATGCTTACCTCGCTTGCCGGGCTTATTGTGGTTTTGACGCTGATAATTACCCAAATCAGTTCGCTTTTTGAAACAATAAAGCGGCTTTTCGGCTTTTGATGAGCATAGTATCAGTAAGTGCGCTGGCGGTTGCCGCAGTGGTGACGATCCTTTTTTTAAAGCCCAAAAACGGGGAGATCGCCCTTATGCTCGGGCTTGCGGCGTCCGCGGCGGTCTTTGTTTCACTGCTTGGAAGCGCTCAGGGAATAATTTTGCAGGTCAACAGCATAGTCGCAGCGTCAGGCGTCAACACGGGTTACATAGTAATACTGCTAAAGGTAGTCGGAATTTGTATGATAACCGAGTTTGCCGTTAATACCTGTAACGACGCCGGCAGCCGTTCGCTTGCGGGCAGTGTTTCGCTCGCCGGCAAGCTTATGGCAACTGCAGCCGCGCTGCCGCTGTACACCGACATTATGAAAACGGTTACGGGAATTCTTAATTAAGTGATGTTATGAAAAAATTAATAGCTTTTATTATTGTATTTTTTACTCTGCTTTCAGTGCGGCCAGTTTCCGCGGCTGCCGAAGAATATGACCTTTCGGGGATATACAACAGCCTTTCGGACGAGGTAAAAAGCGGAATGAGTGAAATCGGGGCAGGCAGCGCCGACGCCGGAACGCTTAAAGACATAAGCTTTGAAGCTGTAATGTCAAGCCTTTTGAACACGGCGCAAAGCCAAAGCGGATCTCCGCTGAAAGGTTTGATCAATATAACAGCCGTTTTGCTTATTTGCTCAATGCTCAGCGCGTACAAAAGCAGTCTTTCGCCGGCTGTGGGTGAAACGGTAAACGCTGCTGCTGCGCTTTGCGTCAGCTGTGCCGTTACTGCTCCGGCTGTGGCGCTTATCGGTCAGGCGCAGGATGTTATCCTTGCCGCCTCAAACCTTATGCTCGCGTATATTCCCGTTATGACGGTTATCCTTACGGCGGGCGGTTCGGTTTCCGGCGCAGCGGCATATTACGCCTCGGTGGTCGCTGCGGGCGAGGGAACAGCCCTGCTTTGTTCAAAGGTGATCGTGCCTTTTTTAAATATGTACCTTGGGTTGAGCATAGTGTCCGCGGTCACACCGAATGTGAATCTGAGCGGCTTTACCTCGCTTATTTCAAGGGTATTTAAGTGGCTGCTCGGGTTTTCCATGGCGGTGTTCACGGCTGTGCTCGGCGTAAAACAGCTGCTTTCCGATTCGATCGACACGGTGTCGGGCAGGGCTGTAAAATTCGCAGTCAGCTCGTTTGTACCGGTTGTCGGCGGAGCTTTGGCTGAGGCGTACAAGACCGTTCAGGGCAGCATAAGTCTTTTAAAATCCGGAACGGGAGTGTTTGTGATAATAGCCGTTGCCGTAACCTTTTTGCCCGTAATGATCCAGGGGCTTTTGTGGCAGCTGACGCTGTTTTTCGGCAAGTCGCTTTCCGAAGCTCTCGGACTTTCAGGGGCGGCAAGGCTGCTTGACGGTTTGTCATCGGTATTTTCGGCGGTTATTTCGGTCGCGCTTTGCGTGGCTGCGGTCTATATTGTGTCAACCGCTGCCGTTTTGCTGTCGGGAGGCGCGTCGTGAACGGCTTTTACACCGTAGCTGTTACCGTGTGCGCCGCGGCAATTGCCTGCGCTATTCTGTCACGGTTTGTAACAGACGGCTCGCTAAAGCGGATACTGAGCCTTGTTATGGGCGCTTTTATGGTTTGCTCGCTGATAATCCCGGTAAAAAACGCGCTTAAGGATTTCAGCCTTGATTTGTCGTCATATCCGTCAGCGGAACAGATCACTTCCACCGCCGACGAAGCCGTTAACAAACAGGTCGTGGCTCAAACAAGGCAAAATCTTGAGAACACGCTCGGCGCTTTGCTGCTTCAAAACGGGATCAAGTCAAATAAATGTGAGGTAATTCTTGCCGACAGCGGCGAAAACCGCATAATTATAAGCGCGGTCAGCATATATATAGATAAAGATAACGCAGATGAAGCCGAACAGATCACTGAGCTTTGCAGGCAAAACCTCGGCATAGAACCGAATATTATAACGGAGTAGTTATGGACGGAAAAATTAAGGAAGCATTTGACAAATTTTTGAAAAACATAAAATGGCAGCGCGCCGCGATTGCGGCGGGAATACTGGGAATAGCCCTTATTTTCCTGTCAAACTTTTCAGGCGCGTTCAGCCTCGGAGAGGATGATAAGTTTTCGGTTACAACCTACAGCACTCAAATTGAGGGCGACCTTGAAACCGTGATCGGCAAAATTCAGGGAGCCGGAAAAACAAAGGTGCTGCTGACCATGGAAAACAGCGTAGAGTATGTTTATCTTGGCGAAAGCAGCACAAAAACAAAGGAAATCCAGCCGCTTATCAGGGGCGTGCTGGTGGTTTGCGAAGGCGGTGACGAGCCTGTTGTGGTTGAGCGAGTTACCGACGCGGTGTGCAAGGCGCTCAACATTTCAACGGCAAAAGTATGTGTTACAAAATTATCAGAATAAAGGTCGGTAGTATTATGAAATTTCAAAAGAAGCATATTATCTCGGCGGCGCTTATCCTTGCGCTTGGGGCGGCGGTTTATGTAAACTGGCAGTTCGGCGCGCAGGGGGCTCAAAAATCCTCGCGCGAGCTCGGCGCGGCGTCTTATGTTAACGCCACCTTAGCCTCGACCGGGGACGAAGCGGTAAAAGCCTCGGCTTTAAGCCAAGACCAAAAGAATTACTTTGCGTCCGAACGCACCAAGCGGCAGACTGCGCAGGATAAAATAATCGACAGGGCAAAGGAGGTTTTCGGCGACACCTCCTCAACAGATGAGGAAAAAACCGAGGCTCAAAAAACCGCCGCGCAGATCATTAAAAATTTTTCGGTTCAGGACAGCATCGAAAGCATTGTCATGGCAAAGGGCTTTTCGGAATGTTTGTGCTATATCAGTGACATGGGCGTTACCGTTATAGTTCCCGAAAAGGAGCTTAACGAAACCGCCGCGCTGCTTATTGACGACGCCGTTACCTCGCACTGCGACGTCAGCTACGATAAAATATCAATAGTCGGCGCTTAATTCACTTCGCGTATTTTTTCTTCGCGTATTTTTTACTTCGCGTATTTTTTACTTCGCGTATTTTTTACTTCGCGTTCTTGATGTCGGCTATTTTGATAATGTCGGCGTTTCGCGAGACAGAATAGAGATACCGGAAGCTTTGAGGGCAATAATGACAACGCCGCTTTAGTGCGTGTATTTTGCGAAAGTGTTTTGTTTTTGGTGAATATAAAGCTGATTATAGGGGAGACGCGCGCCGTCTCCCTTTAAATTTGTGCAAATGCACAGGGAAATTTTGTTCTTTATTGCGGGCTTTTTATAAAATTTTATAAATTGTTATTTTCTCTTTACAACAAAAAACTTTTGATGTATAATAAAAATACTATATAATTTGCAAAAGGAGATGCATTTGATGAAAAAGTTTATTGCAATTGTTCTTGCGGCTGTAATGTTAACGACGATTGCGCCGCTCACCGCGTTTACGATTGCGCCGCTCACCGCGTTTGCGGAGACAACGGGACCGAGGTCTTACAGCGACACCGGTTTCTATGTGGCCGAGGTGACATTCAGAGAATATAGTACTTTTACTGTTTTCGACGGCTTTTACGCACATAATGATGTGTTGGATGGCGCGCATTATGATCTTAAAACAAACACACTGACTATCGAAGATCTGAAAATGCCCGACGGTCTGCTATATGTGGTGTGCATGGGCGATGATTTTAAAATTAACGTTAAGGGCAACTGTGAGCTCGGCAATATTGTTGTTGACGGCTTCGAATATGAAACAAGCCTTAATATTACCGGCAGCGGTACTCTTTATGTTAAGGGCAAAGAATACGGCGAACAATACGGA